>JAQCGX010000024.1 GCA_027619975.1 Nitrospinota bacterium | reverse complement strand
TGATTGGCTGACAGGAATGCGGGGCGGGGAGAAATGTCTTGAAGTTTTCTGCCGGCTTTGCGTTGATTCTGACTTGTTCACTTCTTACAAGTATTCCAAAAAGCGTTACTTCCTTTTTTTTAAACCTATCAAAAATACCTAGAATTTTACAAATAGGGTCTGCTAAGTGCTGTTTTTTGTTGAAAAAATATGTGTTCCTTTTCTATTTGGTGTGGAAAGGATATGAAAATTGCGATCTTATCTGTCAACCTTTTTGATGATGCCAATGGAGGGGTTGAAAATCATATCCTATTTCTCTCGAAGGAATTTATTCAACTGGGTCATGAGATTTTGTTGTTTAAACCTGTTTGGGAGGACCAGTATAAAGAGGCCGAGCGGAAGTGGGATGAAAAGTTAACCATTGCTTATGTTAATTTGGGCAAGCGCCCTTACGATTTTCGGCGTTGGACCAGTTTGGGAAAGTCTGGGTACTTGGCTGGTTTCCTGGGCAAAGTTGCTTATATGATTGCCGCAGGGGAAATAGCCAGGGCCATCGCATCTTGGAAACCAGAGTTGGTTTGGCAACATGATTTTTCTTCAGGATGGTTGGCGACCAGGAAACTCTCCCGCCGATTTCCAATTGTCTTGACCAATCATCGTGGCGAGTATCTGGTCTTTAAACGACATGCCCTGGGAAGGCTATTGCTCCGATGGGCGTTGAAGCACTATAATGCGGTGATCGGTCCCAGTAAAGAGTTGACACCGGATTTTGTCAGAAATGCTTATACAATTCATAATGGTGTGGATACAAGCCTCTTTTTCCCTTTGAGTTTGGAAAAACGCATTGAGAAAAGAAAGCAGCTATATGGAATGACTGACCGGTTTGTGATTTTATGTCCGAGACGATGGGCTCCGACCAAGGGAATTATTTTTCTTGCTAAGGCAATTCGCCAGTTGGATCAGGTTGATGAATTAAAATCAAAACTAATTTTTGCTTTCGCGGGTAATGATACCCAGTTCCCTTTGTATACTGAAAAAATTAATTCAGAACTTAACGATCTAAAAATACAGGTGGTCAGACTGGGGGAGTTAAAAGTTGGCGAGACGATACCCTATTATCAATCGGCTGATTTGGTCATTATTCCATCTCTGATGGAAGCGGTGAGCTTGGCGGCATTAGAAGCTATGGCTTGCGGAACCCCAGTACTCAGCACAAATGTGGGGGGAATGCCGGAAATCATTGAAGAGGGTAAAACGGGATTTTTAGTTAATCCTGGCCAGCCTGATGAGTTGGCTCAAGCAGTTCACAGAATATCTAATGAGCCTGGACGGACTGACGTAGCGATGGAGGCGTTAAATATGGTCAGGAGGCAATACGATTGGTCTGCCATTGCCAAAACTACTGAAACCGTTTTGAGGGAAACCCTGCATGAAAGACAGGCAATAAACTCATGAAAAATGTGATCCTGGCTTTTGGAACTCGGCCAGAGGCCATTAAAATGGCACCTGTTTATTTCGCATTAAAGGAAATTGCAGGTCTTGAGCCAGTGGTTTTCCTTACAGGCCAACATCAGGAGCAGCTGCACCAGGCTCTTTCCATATTTAAGATTCCGATTGCCGCTGATCTGGAAGTTATGACCGACCGGCAATCACTCACTGATCTGGCTGCCCGTGTTCTTCCTCGAGCTGCAAAAATTTTTGAAACTCTGAAGGCGGATTATGTTCTGGTTCATGGCGACACGATGACAACGTTTGCTGTGGCCTGGGCGGCATTTCTAGCTCAAATCCCCATTGGCCACGTTGAGGCAGGACTGCGTAGCTTCAATTTGCAGGAGCCATTCCCTGAAGAAGCCAACCGACGCCTAACCGATATTCTTACGGAACTTGATTTGGCCCCAACCGCACTTGCTAAATCGAATTTAATTCGAGAGGGAAAATCCCCTGAAGGGGTTGTTGTCACTGGACAGACAGGTGTTGATGCTGTGCTCTATGCCAGGGAGTTTGGCCAGCTTTCTTTGGACCTGCCTGATACGCCTTATGTGACGGTGACTCTTCATCGACGGGAGAACTGGTCTCGCCTCGGTGATATTGCCAGAATTCTGGCAAAGGTAGCGGGGTGTCATCCCGAATTCACCTTCATTTTTCCTGTGCATAAGAATCCCATCGTGAGGGAGCAGGTGTGGCCTATCCTTGAGTTGGTCCCAAATTTCAAATTGACGGAACCCTTGGAATATTCAGCCATGGCATCTTTATTGGCACGTAGTGAATTGATCGTGACTGACTCTGGAGGTTTGCAGGAGGAAGCAACAACGTTGCAGGTTCCCGTGGTGGTTGTGCGGAATTGTACCGAACGACCTGAGGGGGTGGAAGCGGGGAACATTAAACTGGCGGGAACGGAGCCAGAAAAGATTTTTCAAATTGTTGACTTTCTCCTCAAAAACCCCAGTGAGCGGGCCAAAATGCGAAACGGTAAAAACCCTTATGGGGATGGGTTTGCCAGTCAGAGAGTTGCCCAAGCGGTTGCCTGGAAGTTGGGACTTGCTAAGAGACCTCAGGACTGGGAATTTTAGGCTACGATAAATGGGCGTTTTACTGCATTGACTCCCCACCTTCATCTTGAAAATGGTTAGATTTGTCGGTTGAAGGTTTTAATAATTTAAGCTATCCTCTTCCGATTACTAGAAACAGGTGGAAAAGAATTATCCCATAGGCCTGTTCTTGATTAACCAATGCCGCAAAATCCCCGTTTTTCAGTTGGTATTTTAGTGTGATTGGGAACCCTCATGAACCCGAATTGATTAGAAACCATGCATTTCAGTTTGATTTAAATATTTTTTCTGATCGCATTCAGCGCTTTATTGAAAACCGGTATCGAAAACATCAATGCTGAAAAAGCACGGCCAACTTTTCCTTTCCGCAATTTTTATTTCCGACAGTCTAGCTATCTTCTCTTCCTGGTTACTGGCGTATTTCATCCGGTTCCAGGTTCCGTTCATTCCAGTGACGCAGGGGATTCCTCCGGTAGGAAATTATTTTGACGCCCTGATTCCAATCTGGATCGTTTTCCTGATCAATATTAAAATTTGCGATCTTTACCAGCCCTTGCGGGGTAAGTCGGGTGCGGGTGAAATTTTTCCTATTCTAAAAGTCACCTCCATTTCCGTTTTGATACTGACGGCCATCACATTTTTTTACCGGGAGTTCAGTTATTCACGGGTTGTGGTTGTTTATTTTTGGGTTTTGGCCACTTTGTTTATGGTCATTTCTCATTGGCTGGTCAGGAAAATTCTTTCACTGGTCCGTGGCCGGGGATGGAATTTACAAAAGGTATTGATTGTCGGGGCTGGAGAGCTGGGGCAAACGGTTGCCGAAAAGTTGAACCTGCATCCTGAGATAGGATTTCAGGTCGTAGGCTATTTGACTGGACATGCAGGGAAAATCGGTAGCAGCTTCCAGGGACACCCGGTTTTGGGCGAATACCCCGAAGTCTCCAAAGTGATCCGCGAACACGAGGTGGACCAATTGTTTATTGCCCTGCCGCTGAAGGCCCATGATAGATTGGAGCAGGTCTTGAAGTATTTAGGGGAGGAGACGGTCGATGTCAAAGTGGTTCCCGACCTCTTAAAGTACATGAATATTCACTCTGGCGTGGAGGAGTTTGACGGGTTGCCCATTGTGAATCTGGCGGAGTCTCCTCTTCACGGTTGGAATGTTGTGATCAAGCGAACTTCCGATATTATTTTGTCGAGTCTGGCCCTGATTATTTCTGCCCCTCTCATGTTGTTGATCGCGGCGTTGGTCAAAATGGGATCTAGCGGGCCTGTATTTTATCGGCAAGAGAGGATGGGGTTGGACCAGCGGGTTTTCTGGATGCTCAAATTTCGGTCGATGAAACAGGAAGCGGAAAAATCCACAGGCCCGGTTTGGGCCAAGGAAAACGATGAGCGCAGAACATGGATCGGTACTTTTTTGCGAAAAACCAGTCTCGATGAACTGCCGCAACTATTTAATGTTTTGAGCGGAGAGATGAGTCTGGTGGGTCCGCGCCCTGAGAGGCCGGTTTTTATTGAAGATTTCAAACAATCGATTCCTCATTATATGTTACGTTTAAAGATGAAAGCGGGCTTGACCGGCTGGGCCCAGGTGAACGGATGGCGCGGCAATACGTCGTTACAGAAACGAATTGAGTGCGATTTGTACTATATCAAGAACTGGTCGTTGCTTTTTGACCTCAAAATTCTGTTCATGACCCTGTGGAAAGGTTTTATAAATAGGCATGCCTACTAAGCCAAAAGTCCTCGCCGTCATTCCGGCGCGTTGGGCTTCATCTCGTTTTCCTGGAAAGCCACTGGCAATCATACGCGGCAAACCTATGATCCAGTGGGTGGTGGAACAAGCCAGCAAAGCTCGTTCTGTGTCGGAGGTGATCGTGGCAACGGACGACGACCGTATCTTGGAAGCGGTCAAGAATTTTGGCGGAACCGCCGTTATGACTTCCAGGGACCATGCATCGGGAACGGACCGGGTGGCCGAGGTGGCGCAGACCCGCTATTGCGAGATTGTCGTCAATGTGCAGGGGGATGAGCCTTTGATTCCCCCGGAAAATATTGATTTCATTGTTTCTCCCTTATTAAAGGACCCTTCCCTCAAAGTTTCTACATTGAAGATCAGGATTCACGAAGTCGAGCAAATCATTGATCCCAATATTTGCAAGGTGGTGGTGGATCATCGAGGGAATGCACTTTATTTTTCACGAGCGCCTATTCCTTTTGATCGGGACGGATGGACACAGGATTTAAAGGCGGGGGAGGGTATCTGGCCCAAGAGTAAGGGAATGACGGCGTATAAACATATAGGCCTTTACGCTTACCGGAAACCTTTTCTCATGGAGTTTTCGCGTTTGCCGGTTTCCCAATTGGAAATGATAGAAAAGCTGGAGCAGTTGCGAATTCTGGAAAACGGAACCCCCATTCGGGTGATGGAAACCGAAAAAGATTCGATAGGAGTGGACCGAAAGGAAGATTTGGCTGAGGTCGAAAAATTGTTGAGTCAAACGTCTTATTAATTGGTTTTGGGACTTTATCAGGTGCCTAATTGAAAAAAAGATCTAAAGGCAAAAACGTAAAATATATATTTGTCACCGGTGGTGTGCTTTCGTCACTGGGAAAAGGCATCGCCGCCGCCTCGATAGGAAGCCTTCTGGAATGTTGCGGATTAAAAATCACCATTCTCAAACTCGACCCCTATATCAATGTCGATGCCGGGACCATGAACCCGTTCCAGCATGGGGAAGTTTACGTTACGGATGACGGCGCGGAAACCGATCTGGACCTTGGCCACTATGAGCGGTTCACTCACGCCCAGATGCGGCGCGACAATAACGTGACGACCGGGCGGATCTACAATGACGTGATTCAAAAGGAACGCAAGGGAGAATACCTGGGGTCCACTGTGCAGGTCATTCCTCATATTACCGATGAAATCAAGCGTCATATCCTTAAAGTCGGACACAATGTCGATGTTGTCTTATGTGAGATCGGAGGAACGGCTGGGGATATAGAAAGTCTGCCTTTTCTTGAAGCCATTCGCCAGTTCAAATTTGACATGAAGTCAAAGAATGTCCTGTACATTCATCTCACCCTGGTTCCTTACATCAAAACCGCAGGCGAACTCAAAACCAAACCCACCCAGCACAGCGTGCAAAAATTGCGCGAGATCGGTATTCAGCCGGATATTCTGCTTTGTCGCACGGAGAAAAAACTTTCCAAGGACATTAAAAAGAAAATCTCCCTGTTCTGTAACGTGGAAGTGGATTCAGTTATTACAGCGATGGATGTTGAATCCATTTACCAGGTTCCATTGAGTTTGCACAAGGAAGGGATCAGTAAAATTATCCTGAAAAAATTAGGTTTCCCCTTCACCGAACCCAACCTCGATCAATGGCAGGATATCAATCAGAAGATCACCAGGCCGCAAAGTGAAGTCAATATCGGCATTGTAGGAAAATATCTCGACTTGAAGGAAGCTTATAAAAGTATTACCGAAGCCCTGGTGCATGGAGGAGTTGGAAACAACACCAGAGTCAACCTGCATTGGGTGGATGCGGAGGATTTGGAGAAGGACGGCGGATCTGAAAAGTTAAAAATCTGCGAAGGCATTCTGGTTCCTGGTGGGTTTGGGGAACGGGGAATCGAGGGGAAAATTCAGGCGGCGCATTACGCCAGGGTTAACAAAGTTCCTTATTTCGGGATTTGTCTCGGCATGCATTGCGCGGTGATCGAGTTCGCGCGCGGGGTGGCCAACCTTAAAAACGCCAACAGTGCTGAATTTTCCAGCACCTCGCCTTATTTAGTCATCGACCTGATGCAAGATCAGAATGAGCATGGCGACAAAGGCGGAACGATGCGGTTGGGAGAGTATCCCTGTCAATTGCGCAAGGAATCGCATGCATACAATGCTTATGGCAAGCGGGAAATTTATGAGCGGCACCGGCACCGTTATGAATTCAGCAACAAATACCGAATCCAAATGGAAGAAGCCGGGATGAAGATCAGCGGCATTTCACCTAATGGAAACTTAGTTGAGATCATTGAGTTGGGGGACCATCCATGGTTCCTGGCGGGTCAGTTTCATCCGGAATTCAAATCCTCTCCTGGGTCGCCGCATCCCCTGTTCAGGGATTTTGTTGCCGCATCCCTCAAGTATAGAGAAAGCAATCATAAACCCACCGACTCCTGAGGGGAGCCTTCAGGCCATTGCCCGGATCAGGTCCAGTTTGCCGATGACCCCCACCAGCTTGCCATCATCCAGCACCGGCAGAGTGTGAACGTCCTTTTCCGCCATGATCGTGGCGATTTCGCCAAGTTCTGCATCAACTGAAATGGTGATCGCATCGGTGCTGTAAATATCCCGCACCTTGTTAGCTGTAAGTTTTTTGATATCGGCTTCGAATTTTTTTTCGCTATCCAGAAATAGGACCGCATCAAACAGGGTGATGACCGTAGGAATGTGCAGGTTTTTGTTTTGTTCGATCAAATCGCCCTGGGTTACGATTCCGATCACTTTTTCATCGTCGTCCACAACGGGTAATCCGTTGATGTTGTAACTGATTAACAGGTCCGACAATTCACTGATAGGGGTGTCTTTTTTTACAGTGATGACGTTTTTGCTCATGATGTCTTTGGCGGTCTTCATTCCTTGCTCCTTGAAATCATCCACATTTTTTTGATCCTTGGATTATAGCTCAAATTGGGTGACGTTCCGGGTTTTTATTATTGGCGGGTGGGCTAAAAACAGACAGATCGTTCCATTTTTAAGAGGGGCAATCAATGCCGGATCAGTTTTTGTAGAATTCCGGTTTCGTTTTGCATTTTATAAGTCAGATAAATCGCCGGCAGTAAGGCCACGATATTGTGTATCCAGACCGATAGATAGGGATTGAGGGTTCCTAGCATCCCAAGATTTTGACTGCTGATGAGGCAGAAATAATAGGCAAGCACGATTCCGAGACAAATGGCCAAACCACCGGACTTTCCGGAATCCCCGGATTGGATACCGAGGGGGATACCGAGCAGTGCGAATACCAGGCAGGCAAATGGAATCGAGAATTTTTTGCTCAGCTCCACGGCGGGTCCAGACGCCTTCAAGCCCTGACGCTTGAACAGTTTTATACGTTCGATGAGTTCGCCGGGAGAGAGTTCTCTGTCTGCCACATAGGCCGTCGTCTTGACCGGGGCGGGAACATCCATGATCAAATCGTACCCGTCGAAATTGATCGTTTGGTAATTTCCCACGCTCCTGTTGACTTCATGAATCGTCCCTTTTTTGAGCTGGAAGTGGATTTTTGAGGCATCCGGTGATTTGATGAGAAAACCCTCTTCAGCGGAGATGATTTGCTGGGCATCCGGTTTTCTCATATTGGAAATAAAAATTCCTTTGAAATGAGAATCCTTCTCCTTCTCCTTGACATATAGAGTCAGATTATTAAGATCGCGGTTGAAGACATTTGGTTTGATGTTTATTGGAGTGTGGTTGATAGTAAGAGTGTGAATCAGATCTTTATACGATTGATTGCCCCAGGGAAGCGCGACAAAAATGATGGCGCTGGAAATAAAATAAGCGGTGCAGGCAAAAATAACCCCTGGGCCCAAAAGTCGAAAAAAACTCCATTTCCCAACTTTCATGGCGGTCCATTCGTTGGTGGATGAAAAATGATTGAAAACCACCACCGTGGCTACCAGCACACTCATGGGAATGGTGACGGCAAGATAGGCCGGAGCGAGGTAGACGATCAACCTGAGCATATCCAGAATGCCAACGCCCCAGCGGACCAGCATTTCCGCCATCAGCAGAAATTTGTCCAGGTACAGAACCCCGGTGATGGCGCCCATGCTGATGAAAAATACTTTCAGTAACTCACCAATAATGTAGCGATCGAGGATTTTCATAGAGTTAAAATAAATGGAGAGCGTTTTTTAAAGGTTTTTGGGTGCCTATAAAAACTTTCTTTTATCCCGGATTGATTATAGTATTCGTTAAAAAGTGCAAAATTTTGCACATGTCTTTTGTCTTTCTCGGGATATTGAGAGATTCTCTTAACCCTCTAATTTAAAATAGTTTCCTTATTTTTGTGTCTCCAATGAACTCTTCTTTAAATGCTCCCAAAAGACGGCTTCCGGACTGGGTCAAAGTTCAATTGCCCAAGGGAGAAAATTATTTCCGTTTAAAATCGCTGGTGCGCAAGCATTCCCTGCATACTGTTTGCGAATCGGCTTCCTGTCCCAACATTGGCGAATGCTGGGATGCGGGAACATTGACGATCATGATACTTGGCGATACCTGCACACGGGCCTGCCGCTTCTGTGATGTTCCCACCGGAAATTTGCTCTCGCCCCGGCAGGAAGAGCCGCAGGAAGTGGCCGAAATGCTTGCCAAACTGAACCTCCGCTATACGGTCATCACGTCCGTGGACCGCGATGACCTTAAAGATGGGGGAGCTTCTCACTGGGCGGAAACGTTGCGGGCGGTGAAAAGTCATTGTCCGCAAATGAAAGTGGAAGCGTTGATCCCAGATTTCAAAGGCGAGATCGGTTGCATCCGGATCGTGTGCGAGGCGGAGCCGGACGTGTTGGCGCATAATCTGGAAACGGTGCCTTCGCTCCAGGCAAAGGTTCGACCCCAGTGCCGGTACCAATGGTCATTGGATACTTTGTACTTCGCCGGTAAAAATTTCGACCGCATCACTAAAAGCAGTTTGATGCTGGGATTGGGAGAAAAAAAGCCAGAGGTGATTCAAACCATGCGCGACCTGGTCGGTATCGGGTGCAATATTTTGACGCTCGGTCAGTACTTACGCCCGTCGCGCCAGCACATGGAAGTGGTGGAGTACCTTCCTCCAGAGATTTTCGCCGAGTACAAGGTAATCGGCGAATCTCTTGGTTTTGACCATGTGGAGGCCGGGCCTTTGGTCAGAAGTTCCTATCACGCTGAAAAACAGTCACAGATTTTGAATCAAAAATAGTGTCTGTTCAGAAGTGGTATTTTTCGGCACGAGGTTTGCTCTAATTTAAGTTACTAACGGAAGGCGTCAAAGATTTAACGGTCAAAAAATGGTCGATATAAGTTCAATCAGCGCCGAGGGGTACGAAAAGATCGGGATTAAAGCGTCCCAAGGAGGGGGCTCCGATGAGCGGGACGCTTTATCCTTCCAATCTATTCTTCTTGAAACCCAACTGCAAAGGCTGAACGCCTGGAGCCAGACCGATCTGAATTCGCCTGAGCCGGTGAATTTGTTTAATGAATACCGGATCATTCTGGAGCAGGCCAGAGGACAGCAAACTCCCGAAAGCCCAACCACCACCCGTCCGTCCATCGTCAATCCCAGCCTCGTTGTCAAATATTATGAATTGGAAGCCGCGCGTATTTCTTTAGGTGCGGAGAATCAGAATACTGGAGGTTCGCAATCATTTTCTATTCCCGATCTCGCTCTGCTTGCGGGCGGAGTGCGAGGCGTGCCGGGTCCGCTATTTCAGAAATTGATTCAAAACGAGTCGGCGTTCAACCCTAACGCCATCGGTTCGCGAGGCGGCCTGGGGCTGGGTCAGTTGATGCCGGACACCGCTGAAAATTTAGGATTGCGGACCGGGGGAGATCGATTGGAAGGATCGGTTTGGCATCCTGCATCCAACCTGGACGGGTCGGCCCGTCATCTGAGTGCTTTATACGACCAGTTTATTGAACGCGGCGTATCTGTCGGTGAGGCCTGGCGTTTTGCGACGGGAGCCTATAACGCAGGCATCAGCGATATCACAAAGGCGATGGAGTTGCTGGAAGGTGGGGATCAGACGCAATGGGATCGAGTGGCCAAGGAACTGCACCGAATCACCGGCTCCAGAGCGCAGGAGACGATTGGGTATGTCGATCGTTTGAAGTGAGTTTTCCTTTTTATCCCTGGGAACGATTCAACAGTTGCTCGGCCTCCTTGATGATTTCCCCACTCCAGTCAAAGACAAACCGTTTCTTATCTTCCAGTGTCGATTCCGATAACTTGTCGTAATACTCAGGGTCTTCGATCGCACGGACTATTTTTCCGGCCAGAGCGGATGGCTGGTCGGGACAAAAATGCTGTTCGGGATTCGTGACCACCTCCCGGTTTTCGGGAACATCGCTCACCAGGCAGGGAAGGTCTGCGGCAATAGCTTCGAGAAGGGAATTGGACATACCCTCCTGGGCAGAGCCAAAGACAAACAGGTCGGCTCCCTGAATGAGTTCCAAAACGTCCTCCCTCCACCCGGTAAATATCGTTCTTTCCTCTACACCCAGTTCCGCAGTCAGTTGCTTTAGCGGTTCCTTCTGCTCCCCATCGCCGATGATTAATAGAACCGATTCCAGTTTCCCGGCTTCGGCAAACGCCCGTAGCAGACAATCTTGATTTTTTCGCTTGTGCAAAATTCCTGTAGTGGCAACGATGAAAGGATTTTCGGATAGGGCGAATTCCTGGATCAGGCGGTCTTTGCGAAAGGTTTTATCAAAATTAACTTCCTGCAAATGGTTATAAAGGACTGCGGTTTTTAGTCTCCCCCGTGGGTAGCGCTTGATCACGGCATCGCGGACTGCTTCTGAGGTAGCAAGAACCCGGTCTGAAAAAGCCAGGCCCAGTTTTTCTAGAAAACTTTCCACCCAGGTGATGAGGCACGATTCCCGATATGAAAAAATCGGGTTCTGATGTGGCGGAAAGCGAACCAAGGTGATCATGGGAACCTGTAAAACCCATTTTGCCGGAGCCGAAATGAGGGCGTACAGCGGGGAAAAAACAGAAATAAGATCAACCCTGTGTTTTATTCCAACCAACGCCATGTAAAAGGGAGCGGTGAGAAAAAAATAAATCCAGAAGGGAATAGAGTCATGGTTCCGCATGGGAGTGAGCAGGATGTGAGGAATCAGGTTTGGGTGATTGTAGGGGAAAGGTTCCACCGCGACATAATGAACCGTCCAGCCACGGTCGAGGTAGGCTTCGATTTTCATCTTGAGCCGTTTGCAGAACCCGCCCGGCTTGTGTCTGTAATAGATGGTTAGGATTTTGATTGGTTTCGTCATCCTGGTGTCTTATTTTGCCGTCAGGTTTTCATAGATGGTTTTTAATTTGGCGGATTGCCTTTTCCAGGTTCCATAATTGGCCTGAACCATTTTTAAGCCGTTTTGGCCTAATTTTTTCCGCAGGGTTTTATCCCGGATCAAAGTGGTGATTTGCCGGGCAAGTGCTTGGGGAGATTTGGGCAGGACCAGTAATCCCTCCTGCTTATCCCGGATCATATCAGGAATGCCGCCGACCGCTGTGGAAACAACGGCAAGGCCGCAAGCCATGGCCTCCAGCAGGACGTTGGGGTTGCCTTCGGACAGACTGGGTAAAACAAAGATGTCCGCAGCATTGAGCCAAAGGGGGATTTGCGAAACATTTTGCATTCCAGCGAACAGGACATATGGGTTCAATTCGCTTGCGCTCACCAGAGATTCCAACTCTTTCCGCACCTCCCCGTCACCTACGAAGATGAATTGAACATGTTTGTCCTTGGCAATAATTTCGGGAATGGCTTCTACCAGATATTTCTGTCCCTTTACAGGGGACATGCCGCCAATATTAAGGATAATTGTTTTGCCTTCGAGTAAACCCAGTTGCTGGCGGGCGGACGGCTTGTCTCCGACCTTGAATTTTTCCAGGTCAATGCCGTTGGCAATCACGAAAATTTTGCCTTTGGGAATACCCAGTTGATGCAAGAGGTCGCGAAAATAATCGCTCTCGCAAATGATGGCATCGGCTCCCCGGAGCAGGTTTCTGCAAATAAAAGCGAAGCCTGGAATTCGCAATAAAAGAAAATCAGAGCCCCACAAGTTTATGGCGACGGGAACCTTTGTGAACCACTTGACAAGCAAGGCGATCATTCCTGCCGGAATCCAGTATGCCTGGAGCAAGTCAGAATCTCGGCTTGCCCGAAGCGCCGATAAAAAGAAAGATGCCAGAAAAAAGGGAATCAACAATAGGCGCAAACCATTTTGTTTGATGCGGCTGATCATGCCGGCACCGTAGGCTAAAGTCTGGAAACTTTGCGGCAGGAAATATTTGAAATATTCCACCTTCACATCGCACCATTTGTCCGGTTCTTTCACCTCAGAGTCATGCGGGGCGATGACCTTCACATTGTAGTCGAAACGGGCAAGTTGCTGGGGTATTTATAAATGAAGTGTCCGGCAAAATCCCCTTCATAGCGGGGGAAGGAGGTGGTCAGGAGAGTGACTTTCAATTTTTCTTTTGAGTTTGTGTGAGGGGCCATTATGAAGTCAGTATGCAATTTATTTGATTTTTCTAAGGCCGAACGTTTCCCTGAACAAATTTTTTATCACAAACAGCATATTTTCCTTCTTCTCCATCAGCCGTCTTAGCGTGTAGGGGAGCCAGGCGTTTCCGAAGGGCGTGTAGATGCGAACCTGGAAACCTTTTGCCAAAAGAATTTTTTGCAAGTCCCTGCCGACTCCGTAAAGCATCTCGAAATAAAAAGAATCGGGGTCGATTTTTTCCTTGGAGATAAAGGACAGAATTTCTGCCAGTAAATATTCATCGTGAGTGGCGATGGCTGGTAGATGTCCTTCCTTTAATAATTTGAAGGCTAAGGTCAAAAAGTTCTGACGTATATCGTCCATGGACTGATAGGCGATGGATGAAGCTTCCTTGTAGGCTCCCTTGCACAAGCGGACGGAGATCTGTTTTTCAATCAATGCGTCGATATCGCCTTGCGATCGGAACAAATACGCTTGAACCGCCTGCCCCAGGTTTTTGTACTGGGAATGAAAATCAAAGCACATATCCAGAGTGGGTTGGGTGTATGTTGATCCCTCCATATCAAAGCGTACGGTCTGGCTTCCCGCAGTCAACAAGAGGCTTTCAAGGTTGTCTCTACAAAATTTTTTATCAATGTCCAATCCCATCTGAGTCAATTTGACCGAATAGTCCATCGTCAAATTTCCCTGATCAACGGTTTTAATCAGATCGATATAGACCTCTCGAGCCGCATTGGCCTGTTCACGGCTGGTGACATTCTCGCCAAGGATATCCAGCGATGCCAGGAAACCTGCTTTATAAAGTTTTTGAATGGATATCAGAGCGGAAGGTGAGTCTTCCCCGGCAATAAATCTTTTGGCAAAAGGATATAAAAGGTGCATAAAGTCTATCCACGGAAAGAAAATAGCCTCCCTCTGGCGGTCGGAAAGGGCGAACCAGTGGAAAGCGATCTCACATTTCAGGGTGTGTATGGCATCATAATAAACAGAAGGCAGGCGGTAAACCACTCACTGCCCTTCCAATATACCGCCAATAAAAAATGAAGTAAATGATTGATAAATCAGGAACTCAGGGAATTCAGGCAGAAAAGGTGCTGGAGTTATTTGGCAGGGAGATTTTCTTTGCTGAAGTCCAAGCCTTCCGCAAAGTTGACTGTGTCAATTTGGGAATTGCCGAGTAAATATTTTTCAGTTTGAACCATTATATCATTGCCTATGGAGGCAGGCTCTTCGCGACTGGTTAATTTTATATCAACTTGCATGCGGGTGGAGGATTGCGTCACCGATATCAATTCAATGGAAATATCCTGATCCAAAGTGGCGGCTTTAATGGATTTGCCATTAGGGGAGGGGGTGACATCGATAACCATTATTTCCATTTGATCAAGAACTTCAACAATGGCTTTATCCACCCATTGCAAAGAATAGTTATGAGTAACAGAGGTCGCTTGCGTATCATTTCCTCCCAAATTGGTTCCCTGCCAATTTTTGGGAACTACAGAGCAACTGTACAAAAGCAGAGTTGCCATAAAAGCTATAAAAATCGGAACTTGTTTCATGAGCACTTTCGCTATATTTAAATTAGTCCAGTAGTCGCATTAATAGCAATCCTTGTGCCAAAAGTAACATTCGAAAAATCAAAGTGGGTTTATTTGAATAGTAGTGAAAAGTGACAAAATATGTAATTAGGCACTAAGCTTGATTAAATAATGATAATTCCTTGCCTGAATTGCCTGAAACGGCATAAAGGAAGAATGGTTGAGAAATCGCGGCTTATTTATTTTTCAGTTAATTGTACAATATATTGATTTTTGAATGAATATTAAGTTTAATAGCGCGAGTATCTTGAAGAGAAAGTGATTTTATCCCCAGATTTCCAACCCTGATAAAATCTGGAGCTGGTCGGCGGGAAGATTCCTCAGGACAATTTGAAACGCAGGCCATCAAATCATCCTGAGTCGGCCGCTTTTTGCAAAGCCTTGGTCAATGTGAACCGGAGAGAAAATTATGTCTATAGGGTGTTTGTTTGCATGGGGGATAACGGGGATTGTGATTGTCGCTGTTCTGTTTTACTTCTATTCTTCTGCAAAGAAGTGATTTCCTGAATTTCAAAGTTTTCCTGGTATGGGGTAGCCGGCGGCGTGGCAGGCGACAAAGTCCGTTTCGGTTCCGGTTTTTTTGGGGTATTCGGAACGGCATTTTTGGGCCAGTGGCGATCCCTCAGGTTCGTTTAAATAGATGGGGCAGCGCTGGTGAAAATGGCAGCCTGCTGGAGGGTTGCGAGGGGACGGGACATCTCCCACCAATGGATTAAATGGTTTTCGCTCCTCCAAGCTGGGAACGGCATCCAGAAGCGATCGGGTATAGGGATGACGGGGATTTTTGAACAATTCCGTTACCGGTGCTTGTTCCACGATTCGGCCCAGGTACATGATGGCCACCGTGTCGGCCATATAGCGCACAACGCTCAGGTTGTGGCTGATGAACAAATAGGTCAGGGAGTGTTTGCTTTGTAGTTCTTTCAGCAGGTTTAACACTTGCGCCTGAACGGACACATCCAGCGCGCTCGTCGGTTCGTCCAGCACCAGGAACTCGGGTTCGAGGACAAGCGCCCGGGCTATGGCGATTCTTTGCCGTTGCCCTCCTGAAAACTCATGAGGGTAGCGTTCCCGCACTGATTCTGCGAGTCCTACTTCTCCCAATACATCAGCAATGCGCTTGCTTTTTTCTTCCGCACTTTGCTCGGCAAAATGGATTTCGAGCCCTTCACCAATGATATTCTCCACTGTCATTCGCGGCGACAAAGAACCATAGGGGTCCTGAAAAACAATTTGTAAGTGCTTGCGGATGAGTTTCAGTTCCGGGGTTTTTAATTTCATGATGTCTTTGTCATGAAACATCACGGTCCCTTTGGTGTTTCGATTCAAGCGCAAGAGGGATTCGCCAAAGGTTGTTTTTCCGCACCCGGATTCCCCCACCAGCGCCAGCGTGGAACCGCGTTTGAAATTCAGGCTGACATCATCCACGGCTTTGACGTACTCCGCCACTCGTCTGAAAACACCTTTCCGGACGGGAAAATGGGTTTTGAGCGACTGCACGGAAAGAATCTCGGTGGGTTCAATATTTCGGGGTGGGGCGGGGTGCCGTTCACGGTCGTGATCCAATGCCGGGTTTTTCCCCTGATCAAACAGGTGACAGGTGACCTGATGCTTAGGTTCCATCGAATAGACAGCACTTTCCTTTTTAGTACAAATGTCCATAACGAATTCACAGCGATTGGCAAACAGGCAACCTTCGCCATACTCGGTCGCTGGCGGAACCATGCCTGGAATGGTGTTCAAGAGGTATGGGGTGTCGCCCGGCTTGGGAATGGAGTCAAAGAGCCGCCGCGTGTAGGGGTGAAACATATTTTGATATACTTTTTCCCTGGGGCCCTGCTCGGCGATTTTTCCGGCGTACATGATGCAGATGGAATCGGCCATCTGATTGACGATGCCCATGTCGTGGGTGATCAGAAGAATGCCCATCCCCGTCTGCTGTTGGAGCTCGGACATCAGATGCAGGACCTGCGCCTGAATGGTGACATCCAGGGCGGTTGTGGGTTCGTCGGCGATCAGCAGTTTGGGTTCGCAGGCTAAAGCCATCGCGATCATCACTCTCTGTTTCATGCCGCCCGACAACTGATGAGGAAAATCGTCGATGCGTTTTTGCGGTTCGGGAATCCCGACTCGATCGAGCAGTTCGATGCAACGTGTTCTTGCCGATCCCTGATTAACTTTGCGGTGCAGTCTTAACGGTTCTTCCAACTGGTTGCCGATGCGGTACAGGGGATTCAGGGAGGACATGGGTTCCTGGAAAATCATGGCGATGTCGTTGCCGCGAAGCTGGCGCATGGATTCCTCGCTGAACTGGAGCAGGTCCTTCCCTTGATAAAGCACCTTTCCCGAGGGGTTGGTTCCGTTTTCGGCAAGCAACCGGATGATCGAGTAAGCGGTCTGGGTTTTCCCGCATCCCGACTCTCCGACCAGGGCCACGGTTTTCCCCTGTTCCAATTGGAACGACACGCCATCCACCGCTTTGGCGGTTTTATCGAAGCCGACCTTGAAGTGCGTTTTAAGATTTTGTACGTCTAACAGCATGGCGTTGTCTCTAACGAATGCATGGTCACACCGATTTTCTCGGATCGAAAGCGTTGCGGACGCCCTCACCCACGAAGGTCAAGCTGGTGATCATCACCGTTAATACCGTGAAGGTGGGGAGAAGAATCCACAGGGCATGCAGATTATTTTTCCCTTGTGCCAGTAATTCTCCCAGGCTCGGCGCCGGACTGGGCACACCGAGATTGAGGTAGTCGAGACTCACCAACGCCAAAATGCCCGCCGTGACTTCAAAGGGAAAAAAGGTAATCACCGGAGTCAGGGCATTGGGCAGAATGTGCCGACGCATGATTTTAAAATTAGAAACTCCCATAGCTTTGGCGGCTTTGACGAATTCCAGAGTGCGGATTTTTAAAAATTCCGCGCGGATATACGCCGCGATTCCCATCCATGCGGTCAAATTCAGGATGGCAAACAGCAACAAAATTGAAGGCACAAAAAACGAACTGAGAATGATTAATATATAAAGTCTGGGAATCGACCCCCAGATTTCCGTTAGCCGTTGGCCGATAAGATCCACCAGACCGCCAAAAAACCCCTGCGTCCCGCCGATCAGGCAACCAATGAGAGTCCCAAATACGGCCAGGGACAATCCGAATATCATGGATATTCTGAATCCGTAGATGAGACGGGCAAGAACGTCACGTCCGCGGTCATCGGTCCCCAGGTAATGTTGGTCTCTAAGGGACGAATCGATGGTTTCTTTTCCATCGTAAGAAAGAGTTTTGTAGGGAGCGGCTAAAACCACCCTGCCTGTTTTGGATTGGCTGGGAATGTATTTATAATCGTAGGGTATGATGGGCCAGAGAATCCAGAAGTCTCTTACTTTGGTTGACAGTGTTTTTACTGTGTCCGGTGGGCTGATGACAGTAATGTTTTCATCTTCTTCGTCCTCAAAATCTCCCAAGTTCAGGCCCAGGTTTTCTTCACCAGCATCGTCTTCCTCAAAATCCATTAGGAGTTTATTGGCGGCGACGGTTGCGTCTTGCTTTCCGCTGATGAGCTGGAGGAACCGGTCGGATTTATAGTCTGGTTCGCTCAGTAGATCGCCTCCAAAGTCTTTCTCATTGTATGAAAATAAAATAGGGAAGTAGAGCCGACCATCCACGGATAATAGAACGGGACGCACGTTGCATAACCATTCGGCGGGAAGCGACACGAGAAAAAATATGGTGATAAAGAGAAAACTATAAAATGCCCGTCGATCGCGCCGAAAACGTTGCAGTTTAATTTTGAATTCTTTATTCAAGGACAGCATGGATTATCTCTAACCCTGGCTTTCATCAAAACTGATTCGCCGGTCGATGAGAACGTAGGAGAGGTCAGTCAGGAGTTGACCTAAGAGAGCGATCAGGGAAAAAATAAACATTGAGCCCAGCACAATCGGATAATCACGTTGGATCACAGCTTGGTAAGAGAGCAGACCGAACCCGTCGAGGGTGAATATCTGTTCGATGAGAAGTGACCCGGAGAAAAACATGGTGAGAAAGCCGATGGGAAATCCGGTCACTAGAGGGATCAAGGCGTTCTTCAAAATATGCTTGAACAGCACTTTTTTTTCAGATAATCCTTTGGCTCGTGCGGTGATGACGTACTGCTTTCTCATTTCCTCTAGTATTGCGTTCTTGGTCAGCATGGTGAGGGTGGCGAAGCCCCCCAGCACATAGCAGAAGAGGGGTGCGGCCAGATGATGCAGGTAGTCGATAATTTTCTTTCCCATGGACCAATCCGCATATCCGGGAGTTCCTTCGGAAGTGAGACCGGCAAGGGGGATCAAGTGGGCGATGGCTCCGTCACCGGGGCCGATCAACACAATGAGAAAAATTCCCATGACAAATCCGGGAACGCTGTATCCAACCAGAACGATCACGCTACTCACAGTGTCAAATCGCGTCTCATTTTTTACGGCTTTAGCGATTCCCAAAACGATGCAAATGATATAGGTCATGAAAAAACTGGAAACGCCGAGAGAAACGGAGACCGGGAGTTTTTCCTTAATCAGCTCTAAAACAGACCGATTGCGGTAAAAAGAATCGCCGAACTTAAAAACCAGAAACCCCTCCCAGTTATCATAATTGAAAAAATTATCTGCCAACGGAGCTTTTGGGTCTTGCGGCGAATACCATAAGAAGGTCCGCAAATACCTTTCCCAAAGAGGGCGGTCGAGATGATAGATTTTTTTTAACTGCTCCATCTGCTTGGGGTCCAGTTCTCCGGATTTTGAGCCCTGTCTTTCCATTGCTCCGCCTCCCGCTTCTGTCAGGACCCCACTGTGTCCTCTGAGGAGGGTCCGCAGTTGGTCGATGGGGCCGCCGGGAACGAACTGCGTGACGATAAAGGTGATCGTTACGATTCCGATAAGGGTGGGAAACATCAGGAGTAATCGACGGAGGATATAACTGGGCATTGAAAAACTTAGGAAAAGGGGGGGTAGTTTTTAATATTCAGAAAGACACAATTTATTCTACTATGATTACATTTTAGTTTCAGTCACTATTTTGCATTGCACGAATCATTTCAGGGCATCTCTAAAAATTGACTAAATGTTCTTATATCGTCAATTCAAAGAGGTGTCTTTGTTATAGTGGGACAGGCGACCTACCCTTAAAGGTTATACGGAAGTGCGGAATTTAATTCCGCCTTTCCAGCCTGTTCGCACGGGCTGGAAAGCCCGTGCCACTGATTTAAGAAACTCTTTACAATGTTCGATTCTCTTTTAAAAACTAATTTTTAGAGGTGCCTTTCAATAATTGAAGATTTATTTTTCGGAATCAGATAGACGCGAAACAACATAGTAGGCGTTTTCAAACACGACTTCCCCAATTCTGGGCCTTTTTGGGGTCGTAACATAATAATCCAGTTGATATTTTTTTCTCAGAGCCGCCATCTGTTCTTCATTTTCCACCTGCACCTGAAGACGCTGATACCACTCGTACCATTTGTTTTTGTCTATGGGGACAAATTTTTTCAAAACAAAAACATCTCGGTCAGAATTTCTGGAGAACGTCCAGCTGGTACTTTCGGGAATTTCTTTAATTAGAAAGATGGACTCCTTCTTCGTGTGATTCTTTGCGAAAGATGTCACTTCGTTCCAGGCTGTTTTTTCTCCATCTTGCAGGAAATAAACATTAATATATTTTTCATTTATATTGCGACCGATGCCGTAAGTGAAAAGAACAGCCAGGATGGCTATGGATAGACTCGATACAAGGGAATTTGGGCTGGTAAGTTTCAGTTTGCTATAAAGAACTATCCATATCAGAACAAAAAATGTGAAAAGCGAGGCTCCCCGGAAAGGACGGTATTTTAAAATATCGCCCGAACGATCAAAATAGGCCACTACCAGAAATATAAAAATAAAGGAACCTATTATTAGAATAAAACGAGTGAGAAATTTTGCTTCCGCTGGAAGCCCATTTTTGCGGTATAAAAATATTGCGAAAACGAAACAAACAGCTACTGTGAAAATTCTCAGTCCCTCCCAACTTGCGGCTACATTTAATTCTCCATCCACGAATGGAGCTAAATTAGGAATCCGATAAAAGACATAGATCCAATTGAGATGAAGTCCATTCACGTCACTGGGGCCTGAAAGGACCGTGGGAGCTAGATAGACCGCTAGAGGAAGGGTGCCTGCCAGATAAATTCCCGAAACCTTGGCCACGGTGAGTAGATTTGTTCTGTTCCAGATCAAGTAAATTATAAAGTAAATAAAAAACCAGCTCACAACCAGCACATGAAAATAAGTCGCCCCAATCAGGTAGAGCGTGGATAGTTTTAGATTGCCTCTCAAAAGTTCCGTCAGGCTGAGAAAAACTAACGGATAAGCAAAAACTTTGGACTCCACAGACATAAATACCCAATCGCCGGGAAGAAAATTTTGTCCCATTGAAATAAACACCATCAGCACTAGCAACGAATCCAGATTGGTAAATTTTATTTGTCTGAATAACCTGGACAGTGCATAGGCCATGGCGGTGGCGGCAAGGAGTCTGCCAATCACCACGACGGTTTCAAAACTGAGATGGCTTAGCAGGAATCCAAAAAATATTTCGAAGGCATATCGGTGACTCACCCAGTGATCGTAGACGAATGAATTGGGCAGCCAGTCTGGATCGAAATAAGACTTGGCCCAGCCAAGGTAAATTTCTTCGTTCCCTGTGACCACAGAGTTCAGAAACAGGCAACAGAGGAACGTGAAAATCAGGTAAGCCGGATTTCGATCATTGATAAAGTTTATGAATTTTTGAATTTGCATGGACCTGTCTGGGGTGCAATTAAAGTTTCGATGTAAACGTTCCTGGTAGTATTAGGATAAAATTTAAAAATAGGTTGAATGGTGTAGGATGGAGATTAATTGTTTAACCCTAAAGCTTCTCCCGAGGCTTGAGCTTTCTCTAAACGTGCCGCCTTTTCTTTGTCCCACCACCACCATTCGATGATGTTGTTCAAAATGGAAGCCTGGGATGGATTGATTTTAGGACGGGAAAATTTGTTCCAATAGACGACCCGGTCGATACGGATATACCAGTGGGGAACGACGTAGTATTGGTGGGTCAGAATGCGATCCATCGCCTGAATGGCGGTCACCAGTTCCTTGCGGGTTTTTCCCTCCACGATCATTTCAATCAATTCATCAATGGCCGGGTTTTCGATTCCCATGTAATTCCGGGAACCTGGAGTTTTGGCGGCTTCGCTTCCCCACATGGACCGTTGCTCGTTTCCCGGTGACCGGCTTTGCGGGTAGCCGACAACCAGCATGTCAAACTTAAAGTTCCGCAAGCGCTCTTCATATTCGGCGACCTGCACGATTCTTATTTTCATATCGACGCCGATTTTAAGCAGGTTGTTTCTATAAGGTTCTGAAATTCGCATGAAATCCGGGCTGGTGAGCAATTGCTCAAACTCGAACCGCTTTCCGTCTTTTTCCCGGATTCCGTTCTTTCCCACTTTCCAACCTGCGGAATCCAGAAGTTCATTGGCCAGTTGAATATTTTTTTCCAGAGGCTGTCCTTCTCCAGGTGTGCCGACGGGTTTGGTCAATGCTGTTTTAGGCACATGGGTTTTATATTTTTCTCGCAATCGTTCGAGGATTTGCTTCACCTCTCCTTGCGGCAAACCTTGAGCTTTCATTTCCGGGTTATTATCGAAATAGTTTTCGTTGCGGGTGTATTGCTCGTAAAAAAGATTTTTATTGCTCCATTCGAAATCGAAGACCAAGGCAATGGCCGCCCGGACTTTGCGCGATTTAAAAAGCTCGTTGCGGGTGTTCATCGCGTATCCCTGCATGCCCGTCACGCGCTGATGAGGAACTCCCTCGCGGATGTAATAGCCCTTTTTGACGAAGTCTCCCTTGTAATCCAAAGCCCAGTCACGGGAACTGTTGACGAGGTTGACATCGAATTCGCCGCCCTTGAACCCTTCGCGAATGGCCACCGGGTCGAGAAAAATTTTCCAGGTAATATCGTCAAAGTTATAGCGTCCGCGGTTTATCGGCAGGTCTTTGCCCCACCAGTTGGGGTCGCGCTTGAGGGAGATGTATTTTCCAAACTCATATTTATCGACCACATAAGGGCCACTGCCGATGGCGATGTTGTCGAAATCCGCTCCGAAGGATTTTCCTTTCTGACCGTAGATGTGCTTGGGGAAAATTGGCATCTGCCCGGTGATCAGCGGCAGTTCCTGATTGTAAATGGCGAAATGATATTTGACGGTGTGCTCGTCGATTTTTTCGGCCTTTTTTATATCTTTGAAATATTGCTTATACACCGGGTGGTATTCCGGGTCTTTGATGATATCAAAAGAGAAAACGAAATCATCCGCCGTGACCCGATGTCCGTCGGAAAACCGGGCATTTTTATAAAGATGGTAGACCATCGACATGTGGTCCTTGGCCAGATCGACCGTTTCCACGAGGTTGCCGTATTGCGAGAACGGTTCGTTGTCGTCCGAGGAACTGTCCATCGGCGTTTGAAACACCAGCCCGGATATTCCGGGAGCGGGAACACCCTTCAAAGATGAGGGGTTTAGTTTGGTGAAGGCGCCAAAATCTGAAAGCACGAGGTGCCCGCCTTTCGGGGCCTTGGGGTTGGCGTACTCGTAGGCGGCGTCCGCCTTGTATTTCAGTCCCTCGGGACCATAAAGGGACAACCCGTGTTGCGGTTCCGCGATGACCGGCAGAGCGCTGGTCATCAGAAAAAGGGTGATTAAAAACAGTCTATTGAAAAGGATGGATTTCAGGGGCATTTGTTTTTTGTTTCAAAAATGGTGTAAAATTCCATAATAACACCGTCGCATGACCGAAAACCAGTATCCATTATTCAGGAAAACAAATGCAAGCGGCTTATCTCAATTTATCTCCAGGCGAATTGCAGCAAAGGGCGGAAGAAGCTTACGCGCTGTATCGCAATTGCACCGTGTGTCCGCATGCCTGTGAAGTGGACCGTACCGGAGAGGGCAGGGGCGTGTGCGGACAAAGCGACCGCTTGGTGGTAGGAGCATCGGTCCAGCACTTTGGAGAAGAACCTCCCTTCACGGGGACCCGAGGCGTGGGAAACATCTTTGTCACGTCCTGTAATCTTCGTTGCGACTATTGCCAAAATTTTCAGATCTCGCAAGATAACCTGGGCAAGGAGTATTCCTGTCAGCAGGTTGCGGAGCAGATGCTGGACCTACAGACGCAGGGAGTGCATTTTATCGGCTGGGTGTCGCCTTCGCATGTGGTTCCAGGATTGCTGAGAAGCCTGGCTCTGGCGAGGGAAAAGGGACTGCATCTGCCCGTTATATATAACACCAACGGCTACGATGCATTGCCCACTTTGAAACTTCTGGACGGCATCGTCGATATTTATCTGCCCGACCTCAAGTATGCCAAAAATGAAGTGGCCCGTGAGTTTTCGCATATCAAGAATTATGTAGATCATTCCCGTTCCGCCGTGCTGGAGATGCACCGGCAGGTGGGGCCGTTGACCCTGAACGAATCCGGATTGGCCGAGAGCGGTGTGGTGGTCCGGCATCTGGTCTTGCCGGACGATACCGCCGGAACCTGGGAAACGTTGTGTTTCATCGCCCTGGAATTGTCCCCGAAAGTTCCTGTGAGCTTAATGAGTCAGTACCAGCCCGTCCACAAAGCAGGTGCGAACCCCCGGATATCCAGAAGGATATATTCGGAGGAATATGAAGCGGCCCTGCAAATGACGCGGGAACTGGGAATAGAAACCGTGTTTACCCAGGACCTTGAAGATGAACAGCACAACCTTCCGGATTTCCGCAAGAAGGAAAACCCGTTTCCGTTGGATGGGGCGAGTTTAAGGGAGAGGATTGAAGCGGGATAGGGCAAGAAGAAAGAAGCTATGAAAGTTTTTGATGTTAAATAATCACAAATAGGGGATGGAAAAATGGAAAATGAAGAATTAAGGAGGGATGACCCAGATGAGCAAAGAGAAATATTACATGCCCATTTGCTAATGCTTCATCTAATGCGAAGCCCGGAATTCCAAGAAGCGTTAGAAAATGGATATTTCAGTGTGATTGGTAAAAAGATCAATCTTTATCAATGTAAAGATTTCAGTGAAGAAAAAACAGAATTTTTTGAAGTTAATGCAAAGCATCCTTCTGGCATGATTCATTATGTATTTTTGTATGGTTGCGATTCAAACGATTCAATCTGATGGCGGACACAAATTGAAGAATAAAAATTGATCGAGTGGTTAAATTATTGAAAACAAAGTAGCCCCAAGGGGAATCGAAACCGTGTTTACCCAGGATTTTGAAGCCGAACAGCACAACCTTCCGGATTTTTGTAAGAAAGAAAACCCGTTTCCGTTGGATGGACCAAGTTTAGAGAGCTCCACAGGGTGACAGGCCCGGTTAAAGGGAATTTTTCCCCTTCACCTGCGATTACAAACCGGGGAATTTCAAGAAGAAATGAATTCGATCTTATAGTATTATATTCTTCACATTTTATTAATGACGGAGGTCTTAATTAAAATGGCTTTACACTCCACCGAAGAAAAAGAGCCGTTCTTTAGTAAAATTATCGAATTGGCGGCGGACTCTGTTGTGGCCCTCAACGAAAAAATGGAATTGTTTTATTTGAATAAGGAAGCTGAAAAAACATTTGGCTATACCTCCGAAGAAATTCAAGGGAAGCATTTAAATATGCTGATCCCCGAGAGATTTCACAAACAACATGCTCTTCATGTGCGGGACTTCTCTGAGGGTGAGGTTGTCGCCCGGTTGATGAATAAGAGGAATAATCTGACGGTTCAATGTTTACGCCACGATGGCAGTGAATTTTCCGGCGAAATATCTTTGCTGAAGATGGAGTTTGATGAGAAAAAAGTTTTTGTAGCTATTGTGAGGGATATTACAAGGCATAAAGAACTGGAGAATGAACTGAGAATTTTATCCGAGTACGATTCTTTGACGGGTATCTTGAACCGCCGGAAAATTGAGGAAGTTGTGAAGCAGGAAATGGACCGTGCGTTACGGTATGACCGGGCGTTTTCCCTGTTGCTCCTCGACATAGATCATTTTAAAAAAGTGAATGATAATTTTGGCCACGATATTGGTGACCGGGCGTTGAAGCATCTGGTCGCTGTTTGCCAGGATAATTTGCGCAAGGTGGATTTTTTTGGAAGATGGGGAGGGGAGGAATTTATTGTTTTATTGCCGGAAGTCGGTTCGGAAGGAATTTCACTGGTGGCTGAAAAACTGCGCAAGGCCATTGAACAAAACCCCTTAATCATCGATGGCACAAGAGAAGTTCCTTTGACCATCAGCATAGGAGGAACGGTATATGATAAATCTGAGATACCATGGGAAACTTTATTCAAACAAATGGACAACGCTCTTTATCAAGCCAAGAACCAGGGCAGAAACCGGTGCTGTATCAATCAGGCTCAATTCTCAGAATGAAGCAGCCAGTTTGACCCGCGATTCCAGTTCAATTTAAAATCCCGCCTTATTGACCTCGAAATCCACACCAATTCAAATATTTACCTCTGCAATCCTCATCGCTTGTGAACCGGTTGTATTTCTGCTAACATCTTTATTTTCCGTTCATTTCATGGCTCCTTCAAGGTGTCTTACTTAACTTTTCTATCGATAAACTTATGAAACCCAGACCGACCCGTAAAATCCATATAGGCTCCCTGGTCATTGGCGGGGATTCGCCGATTGCCGTGCAAAGCATGGCCGCCACCCAGACGCAGAACTTAACGGCCACCGCCCGTCAGATCGAGATTCTAGAAAATGCCCATGCGGATATCATTCGCATCGCCGTTGATAGTGAGAAGGATGTGGAGGCCCTCAAAATCCTGCGCAAACAGTTCCCGAACAGCATTTTATCGGTGGATTTGCAGGAAAACTACAAGCTGGCCCCCATCGTCGCCCCTTTGGTCAATAAAATCCGGTATAATCCAGGGCATCTGTTCCATCTGGAAAAAGACAAATCCATTGCCGAAAAGGTACGATTCATCGTCGATGCCGCACGAGAGAATGATTGCGCCATCCGCATTGGCGTCAACTGCGGTTCCGTCGATCCGGATTATAAGGCAAGGTATCCTGACGACTCGACCGAGGCGATGGTGCGTTGCGCGGTGGATCACTGTAAAATGCTCGATGATCTGGGGTTTGAGAATTATGTGGTGTCGCTCAAGGATTCCGACACCAATCAGGTCATTGACGCCAATCGCCGCTTTGCGGCGGAGCGGCCCGATGTGCCTTTGCACCTGGGTGTGACGGAGGCGGGATTGCCGCCGGAGGGAATCATCAAAACCCGCATCGCCTTCGAGCAGCTCATTTCCGAAGGCATTGGCGATACGATTCGCGTTTCCCTCACCCTGCCCAATGAGGAAAAGGGGCAGGAGATCACGGTGGGCCGCGAAATTTTAAAGGATATCAGCGAGGGCCGGTTCCGTTCGGTGCCGAAGAATTTTTTCGATGGCATCAACATCATTGCCTGCCCGAGTTGTTCCAGGGTGGAGAACGATAAGTTTGTCGATCTCGCGCAGGATGTTCGCAAGATGACGGAATATGCGGCAAAATATAAGCTCACCATTGCCGTGATGGGTTGCAGGGTAAACGGGCCGGGGGAAACGGACGACGCCGATCTCGGGTTGTGGTGCGGCCCCTCAAGAGTGAACTTGAAAAAGGGCACGGAGGAACTCGGGTCTTTTTCATATGATGAGATATTGAATAAGTTAAAAACTGAAGTCGATCAATTAATCAGTGAACGGCACGGAACGCCGGAACCGGCCCGGAATTAGAAAGGTCAGATCATGGAATTTGCAGTTGAAGAGTTGGACAACCTGAAGCGGAAGTTGAATATCACCGTTCCCGAGGATGAGGTTTGCAGCCGGGTGAACAATGCGTATAAAATATTAAACCGTCAAATCACCATGCCGGGGTTTCGCAAGGGTAAAATTCCACAGAAAATTTTGGAAAAGCAGGTGCCGATTCAGTCCCTGAAGGATATGTTTCAGGAAATGATGCAGGAATATTATGACAAGGCCCTGAAAGAATCGGGGATCATTCCTGCCGGTGCGCCGGAGATCGAAAACACCGAACTCGAAAATATCAAAAAAGACGCGCCGTTTAAATTTTCTGTTGTTCTCGACATCAAGCCGACTCTCGAGGTTAAGGACTATAAGGGCCTTAAGTATAAAATGAAGGAAGCCAGGGTCAGCGAAGAAGAACTGGAAAAGGCCATTAATGACATTCTTGTGCGGTACGGGAACCTTGAGCATTATGAAGATGAGGAACATAAAATCCAAAAGGGTGATTTTTTGCTCCTCGATTTTGAAGGCTTCATGGAAGGTCAACCTTTGGAAGATGGAGCCGCCACCGACTATAAAGTCCGTGTGGGCGATAAACGCATGATCGAAGGTTTTGAAGATCAATTGGTCGAGCATAAAGTGGGAGAGGAATTTGAAATCAAAGTCGCGCTACCGGCCAACTGGAATAACAAAATCCAACGGATCAGTATGCCTGTCCCCGGTACCGAGGGGGAAAGCCATGATGATCGAGCAACTTTCAAGGTGAAAATCAAGGAAGTCAGATACCAGGTGCTTCCAGAGTTGAACGACGAAATTGCAGAAAAAGAAGGATTCAGCAACGTTGATCTCTTCAGGCGAGGAGTCAAAACCGACCTTCAGGCATACAAAGAGCAGCAAGAGGAAATTCGGATCAAAGAGGATATCTTCAATAAACTGGTTAAAGAGAACAAGGTTGAGCCTCCTGAAACAATGGTTAAGAGAGAACTCAGGTTCATGATTGAGGGCATGAAATATCAGATCGAACAATCCGGAATGAAACTGGAGGACTCAGGGTTCGAGCAGGAAAAGGCCGAAGAGGAGTGGAGGGATAAGGCCATATTCAACACGAAAGGTTACCTGGTTCTGGAAGCCATTGCGGCGAGGGAAAATATCCATGTAGCCCAAACGGACCTGGACGAGGAATACAAGAAGCTCGCCGAGCAGACCAAGCAAAGGGTCGAGGATATCAAAAGAAGGATGATGGCCAATGCCGAATCCCTCAACCAGACCACTTCCAAAATCCTGGGTCTGAAGACCATGGACTTTGTCTATTCCAACTGCGAGTTTGAATACGTTAAGGAATTGGACGCCGAGGAAACCGCCAAAACCCCTTAAGCTGGACCGCGTCGCCACACTACGAGGGCGAAGGAAATAATGAGTTGGAAGATACCTGCAATCCCCCCTTTGGGGAACCTTCCCCTGTTTTAATAATAAAAAAAATTCCAGGGCAAGACCACAACCGCTTCGGAACCTCTGATGCGCTCTATTTTATATGCGTGGGCGATGTAAAACTTGAGTGTGAGAACTTGTAATTTTAATCACATTGGATTGTGATGCCCTTCCTAAGGAAAGGGAATTGACAGTGGTATTATTTCTCTAATGTAAAACCGTGGATGAAGGGCATCTCTAAAAATAGACTGAATGTTCCTAATCGTTAATTTAAGGAGATGGCTTTGTTTTAGTGGGACAGGCGACCTGCCCTTAAAGGTTATACGGAAGTGCGGAATTTAATTCCGCCTTTCCAGCCTGTCCGCACGGGCTAGAAAGCCCGTGCCACCGATATAAGAAATCTTGTGCAATGTTCGATTTCCCGTAATAAACTAATTTTTAGAGGTGTCCTGAAATTAATAAGTAGAACAACCAACTGTCTATGGGGATATAAAATGAAAACTAAAATCGATGAGAAATGGGGTTTAGAAGGAATGGGCCGGATCAACAGGGAAAGTTCCGGGCAGATGTATTTTACCAGCCAAAGAAAGCTTTTGGAATTGAAGCGGAATTTGAGAAAAAAAACTCAAAACCAAAACAAAGACCATCAGTGAAAAGTCAGGGCTTTTCCAGCGCAATCAGAAATTGGTTATCCTGTGTTATTTCCCGCTTTTCTTTTTATTTATACCAGGTGCACCGTGATGATGTGGCTGGAACAAGTTGACTCCCCGGAGTTCGCCTTCAGGGTGAATTTTTGTCCCTCTGCAGTGTTTGCGGGCAGAGTGAACCGGATGGGGCCGTCGGTTGATTTTAAGGTCCAGACCTTATATTTTCCAAGGCTCTCTTTTGGGATGCGTACCTTGTAATAAAATGTCGGGTTTGTCGGGCTCAGGGCTTCGTTATTTGGAACATGAATGTTTAAAAGCAGGTCGCCACGTTTTTTAGAGAACAGACTTTTATTGCCTTTATCGGGAATCCTGATGAACATGCGGGTCCAGGGCCCCGGCGGAATTCTTACCTGAAAAGTATCCTCTCCCTTCTTTATCCGAACAATGTTTGCCTGACTGGCCAGGCGTTTCTTTATATGGATATTTTTATTCGTATCAAGAAGGAATAATGTTTTTTCCCATTCAAACAGGGTTTGCCGTAAAGACCTCAACCCGTTACCCAAACCAAAAATTTTTCCAGATTCATGCCTTTTGTAGGCATCCAGTTGGGTGAGGGAATTTTTATGCGGGACGGCTACCAGAGGTTTGGTTGGCTTTGAGGGCGCCGAATTTCTGGTCGGGACTGCCCTGCTGATGGAGGGTTTTCTAATCTCGTTATTATTAACATTCGCTTTACTACTGGTCGCTTTATAAGAAGCTTCCAGAGTTTTGAAAGCATGGTTTATTTTTCTAAATTTGTATGAGAGTCCCTGCTTCCCCGCATTAACGTCAGGATGGTATTTTTTAGCCAGATAGTGATATGACCTTTTGACCTCCACCCAGGCTGAGTCAGGGGTTACATTCAATGTACTATAGCATTCAGATAATCTCATAAGAGCAAGTCCCTTGGCGTTGAATAAATTGCTGATGTGTCTAAATTGCCAGACCTGCGTTGAGAACCTGTTAAGGATTTGTTCCGGTTTGCATACAAGATCAGAAATTATTTAAATTGTTATACTCACATCCAAAAAAATCCCCTACCATTGCTTCAGAATTGATTAAAGCGACAAACATGACGGTTTTGTAACAATCCCTTGATCGTTTTGGGATATCCAAACCCTAATATTCACTATGAAATGCCAGTGTGAATGGCTGGAAAGGCTGATTGAACAAAAATATCAACGGTGAGTTTTAGCGAAATTATAATGACATGGGTTTTTTAAGAAAGAGTACCGACTCAACCATCCTGCCCGCCATTTTTGGGGTCAATCTTAGCCGTGGCGATTTGAGTTATGCGGACTTGAGAGGCGCTGATCTGGCAGGCGCTATACTTATTGCGACTAATCTTTGCGGGGCAAAGCTAGAGAGAGCCCATCTTCAGAACGCAAAGCTCATTGGCGCCAAACTCATTGGTGCTAAACTCATTGGTGCGGACCTCAGTGGATGCGATCTCAGTGGGGCCGACCTGAATAAAGCGGACCTTCGTAGAGTCAATCTTTTTGAAGCCAACCTCAGCGGAGCCAACTTGAGCGAAGGCGACATGGGGGAAGCCGATCTTAAAGGTTGCGATTTTTCCGGAGCCAGATTGGTTCGGGCAAACCTTATAAAAGCGGATTTGAGTGGGGCCGATTTGACCCGAACGGATTTGCGAGGTGTTGATTTTGCGGAGTGTGATTTGACTGGCGTACTTTTTACCGATGCGGATATGAATGGTGCCAGTCTCATTCGTGCAGACCTTCGGTTGACAAAAGATCTTTCACTGGAACAAATACGTTCCGCTAAAATGGATCAAGCCACAAGACTTCCGGATAATTTTAAAGTAACCTGGAAAGGGAAAACTGACTACGAACTCACACAGAGACGGTAAATATATTTTTACCAGACAACTCTCCCGCTTGACCTTCAGAGATATTCTACCGAATTAAAAATCGCACCCGGTAGCAGAATGAGATAGTTTGATAATCCGTTAGATAGGGCCCGCCTTTAAGAGATCCATTGACATAAATAGTATAACCCCTTAAATTATAAATAGATGGAGGGCTTTATTTTGCAGAGAAATTACTACAGATTTGTGGGGTTTTTAATTTTCCTGGCTATTTTCGCGGTTCACTCCCCAGGGGTGGCCTCCCCGATTCACGATGCCGTTTTGGAGGGGGAAATAGAGCTTGTCGAAATTCTGATTGCCAATGGCGCTGATGTGGATGAAAGGGATGTTCATGGTTATACCCCCCTTCATCTTGCAATTCAGCAGGGAAATACTGGTGTGGCGAAGGTTCTGATTAATAACGGAGCGGATGTCAATGCCAAAACCATTGGCGATAATGGAAATGATTTGTCACCCCTGTATTTATCAATCATTCTTGGCCGTTCAGCCGTGGAATCGCTTTTATTGGACAACCGCGCCGAAAGATGAAGCAGTTTTATTGGAGGCTGTACAGCATGATAAACAATAAAAAGTATGTATTTTTGGCTTTGGTTGTTTTAATTGTCACCGCTATAGGAGCTCAGGCTGTTGTTCTCAATATGATCCCTCAATAATCAACAAATGAATATGACTAAAAAACTTGTTCAGACCCTGAGTCTTGTTTTAAGTGTTGTATTTCTTTATTCGTGCTCTGAAACTGAAACCATATCCTCCGAAATAAAGAGAGGGGTTCATGTGGTCCAGTACATGGCCGCAAAACGTCAAATACAAAGATCTTCCTTTCGATTTACCCACCCCGAGGGAAAGCCCTCCGATTATGTGAATTGGATGTTTTCAGCGTTGGGTGCTGCAGTATGGCCAGACACCGAAGACATGGCTGAAATGGACCCAATGATAGCAGAACAGGCAAAATCCATTGGCGCTCCCCTCATACCTAAAGGTGTCAGGATCTTACCGTTGTCTCCAAACCCAGAATTTGAAAAACAGATAGTTGTAAAATTTGATAATGACCGTCGCCTCCTCATCGTCGAAGGTTATCTGGACTCTAAAGGAATTCCGGTCATCACCAAGGAATTGAAGTTTCCGGATTGGAATTCCTCTAAAACCTGAACTTCGCTGTTCAGGTCTGGATAGCTCATTTCTTTTGTCACCAAATAGCTGTAAAATCTGACATTTAATCTTAGTAAAAATGAGTGTCTGATTTTTCAAATCGAAGGTTTTACCTCTGATGCATGATCTCCTTATTTTTGATACGACTTTGAGAGACGGTGGGCATTGCCGCGATTTCAGTTTGTCGCTAAAAGATAAACTGGAAATGGCCCGACAACTGTCCCGGCTCAAGGTGAATGTGATTGAGGCCGGTTTTCCTTCGACCTCTGAGGAAGATTTCCTGTGTGTCAAGGAGATCGCTGGCAATATTCGCGGTTTAAAGGTGGCGGCTCTTGCCAGGGGCGTGCAAAAGGATATAGAGTTAGCGGCAAAGGCTCTGGAAAAAGCCGATGCGGCCCGAATTCATATCTATGTAGCCACGGGTAATTCCGGGGAAGCCGGAGAAAACCCCAATGCCCGTCAGGAGGTGTTGGAAGAAATCCGTAACGCGGTCAGGCTTGGCAAAAAATTTGCTGATGATATTGAGTTTTCCCCATTGGATGCCTCACGGACTGATGAAACAGTTCTGACCGATTTGCTGGAGGCGGCGATTGATGCGGGAGCCACCACGGTCAATATTTCCGATACGGTTGGTTATTCGGTTCCCGAACAGTTTGGGAATTTGATCGCCTATTTAATGGCCAATGTGAAAAATAGTGACCGAGCGGTGTTAAGCGTTCATTGTCATAACGACCTCGGGCTTGCCGTTGCCAATTCACTTGCGGCGGTAAAAGCGGGTGCACGGCAGGTGGAATGCACGATCAACGGAATTGGCGAGAGAGCCGGTAATGCCGCTTTAGAAGAGATCGTCATGGCGCTAAATTCCCGCAAAGACTATTTTGGAGTCGAAACAAGCGTGGATACAAGAGAGATCAGCCGCACCAGTGAGCTTGTGAGCCGTTTGACCGGCTATATTCTTCCCCAAAATAAAGCTGTTGTCGGGAAAAATGCCTTTCGCCAGCAATTGAAAATTCCAGACAACGCTTTTCAAAAATCGGGAGAAACGATCCAATTCATGGCTACAGAGAAGATCGGGGTGGAAACTTCCGGGAAAAATTAATTATAATAAAACCAATTCGGGAACTTTATTCTAATAGGCTAATGAACAGGGGCTTCGGTTCTGTTTGATGATTGGCACGCCGCTGGTTGATTGGAGAAATGGAATTATGATCAGGTTTATCAAGGTGCTCAAAGTAGAAGATCTTCCGATAGGGAAGTCGGCCATCGTATTGGTGGACGATGTGGAGGTCGCTTTATTTAATTATAAAGAGGAAATTTACGCCGTTGCCAACAAATGCCCGCATAAAGGGGGACCGTTGGGGGAAGGACGAGTTCAGGAAGGGGTGATTGTTTGCCCCAGTCACGAGTGGCGGTTTGAGTTGAAAACCGGCAACAGCATGCAAAATCCGGAAATGAGAGTTGAAGTATTTCCTGTCAGGGTCAAGGATGAAAAAATTTATGTGGGGTTCAAGAAAAACGATAAGAAAATATACGGGAAAGAGGCGTCGGTTGTTCCATCGGCCTTGAATTTCAAGGTTCCGACGATTCAAAAACCTATCAATCGCGAGGAGGAGCTTTAGGCTAAAGGGCACCTCTAAAAATTAGTTTTTAAAAGGGAATTGAAGATTGTAAAGAGTTTCTTAAATCAGTGGCACGGGCTTTCCAGCCCGTGCGGACAGGCTGGAAAGGCGGAATTAAATTCCGCACTTCCGTATAGCCTTTAAGGGTAGGTCGCCTGTCCCACTATAACAAAGACACTTCTTTGAATTGACGATATAAGAACATTTAGTCAATTTTTAGAGGTGCCCTAAAGTAACTTTTAAAAGCAGTAGCCCCCTTCATCATCCGGTGGGATTTTCATCCACAATTTCTACCCATTTAGGGTCCCCATGAGTTTTATAGTTTTGGGTGCCGGCAAAGGTACCCTTTTGGTAGATATTGACTTTGAACTTTCCTCCACCAAATGTCTCTTGAATAAAAGGCACCGGGTCTTCCAGGTGAACCAGTTCGGGTGTTTCGTATTTGCCGATCAATTTAAACTCCATTCCCATTCCGGAGGGAAGCAAGACAAAAATTTTTAAATTGGTTTCAGCCAGAAACTCCATCATGTCTTTATCCATGTGGTCTCTTGTATAATCGATCCCATGTTTTTGTCGCGCCCTGCGTTTTAAATGATCTTCAAGCAGATTAAAGAACCACCAGTTTTTCCCTTTTCGTTGATCGTGTAAAAACGGATATTCCACAAACCCGTATTTATTGATAAAAGGTTTTTTTGCCATTAGAATTTTCTCCGTAAGTAACCATGATTATGTTCAACAGTATATTCAGTTGAACACGCAGACTCAAGGTCGTTTGAATGAATAGAGGGGGGAGGGAACAGTCATAAAATGTGGGGGAAATTTTATCAATTGAATTACTGGCGGCTCGGTTTTAAAACCAGTTTATACGATCTTTTAACACCCCAGGCCTATCGAGAGTCCGCCCGTCGCTGTATCCAGAGCATCCCCATCCAAAAAGGGCAGGTGCTATTGGATGTCGGATGTGGGTCTGGATTACTGATTGAATATTTACAGGACCAGCTGGAATTTGGTGTGCGGTATTTGGGGACCGATATTCAGTTTCCGGGCCTGAAACGAGCTATGGGAAAGACGCCACAAGGAAAAGAATTGCAGACATTATTTTTTAATAGTGATTTGACTCAGCCCCTTCCCATTAAAAAAGAATCTATTGATATCATTGTGGCACACTTTTCGCTGTACACCATTATCGATGTTGAAATCCGAAAAAGAATTTTATCAAATTTGAAAGAAATTCTCAGACCCAGAGGTTTGATGGTGATCGTCAACCCTTCCAGGCAATACGATGCAAAGCGTATTATCAGGGAAAGCGCTGAAGAGGTGAGGGCGCAAAGAGGGGTTTGGGCCGCATGGACTAAAAGGTGGCTTGTATATCCCTTCACCTACTATCTGGGATTGAAGTTCATCGAACGACAATTAAAGCAGGATAAGTGGCAGGCTTTCAGTCTGGAAGAATTATGTGAAGAGATAGAATCCGTGGGATTACCAGTGGTTCATACCGAATCCCTGTATGCAGGCGGTGCGCATCTGGTGACGGGACGGCGGCCTTCCGAGACTTCTTAATAAATTGCCAGCCCTGATTCCTCATAATCCTCAATCAGTTTAGTCCGGGAACATTCGATGGTGGAGCAATCCATTTTTTTCCTCACAAGGGAAACTGAGAAGGGCAGGGTGACTCCGGCCCTGAGGCCGGAATCGATTAATGAGTCCCAGGCCAGAGGGTGTTTACAGCCCCGCATCTTTTGCCAATGCCTTGGCTTTATCTGTTTGCTCCCAGGTAAACTCCTTTTCCGTGCGTCCAAAATGGCCATAGGCGGCGGTCTTTTTGTATCGAGGTTTCATCAAATCCAAAGATTTGACAATCCCTGCAGGTTTGAGAAGAAAGTGAGAGCGGATCAAATCCTCCAGAATTTCGGGATTGACTTTACAAGTTCCGAAAGTTTCCACGTAAATGGATACCGGGTCGGCCACTCCAATGGCGTAGGCGAGCTGGACTTCACACCGATCGGCGATTTTAGCGGCAACCAGATTCTTTGCAATGTAGCGGGCCATATAAGCCGCGGACCGATCCACTTTGGACGGGTCTTTTCCGGAAAAGGCGCCGCCGCCATGACGTGAAAACCCACCGTAGGTGTCGACGATTATTTTTCTTCCGGTCAAGCCGCAATCCCCATGAGGACCACCAACCACGAACCGGCCTGTCGGGTTGATGTGGATCTTCATCTTTTTGGCCCGATATTTTTCCGGTATGACTTTATTGATGACCTGCTCTGTGATCTCAGCACGCATTTGTTTATTTTTAGTCTCGGGGGTGTGCTGGGTCGAGATGACAACGGTTTCAATGGCGACAGGTTTGTGATTCTCGTAGCGGACGGAGACCTGAGACTTGCTGTCTGGCCGGAGATAGGGGAGAACTCCATTTTTTCTTAATTCAGCCAGTTTTCTAACCAGTTTATGCGCATACATGATGGGCATTGGCATCAATTCTTTGGTTTCATTGGTAGCATATCCGAACATCATTCCCTGGTCGCCCGCTCCCTGCTCGTGTTTGTCGTCGTTGACTCCCTGAGCAATATCTCTGGATTGTTGGTCAAACGACACCAGAACCCCGCAGGTTTCAAAGTCGAATCCCATATCCGAATGGCTGTAGCCAATGTCTTTGATGGTATTGCGGACAATTTGAGGAACCTCTATGTAGCAATCGGTGGTAATTTCTCCGGCAACGACGGCAAATCCCGTGGTGACCATAGTTTCGCAGGCAACCCTGGCTTTGGAATCCTTTTCAAGAATTGCATCTAAAATGGAATCGGAAATCTGGTCAGCGACTTTGTCCGGGTGGCCCTCGGAAACCGATTCGGATGTAAAAAGAAAATTGCCTAAGTTCATTTTTTGTCCTCTGAGTTAGATGGTCCTGGAATTATGATGGGGGTTTTGGTAAGGAAAGTCAGCATATGATTTAAATTGAGTTTGTATTTTTCACGGTAGGGATCAGTTTTTCCGCAAAAGATAGATCCCGGTCAAAATCAGAAGGAAATCTCGATTGCATTTCCTTCAATATGAAACGGTTGATTTCTTCCGTGGAAGAGAGGCTTAAAACATGATTCGCCATCTGCCTGGCTTCTTCCAGAGTTATTTTTCGGATTATTTTTTTTACCTTGGGAATGGAATGGGGTTCCATACTCAACTCCTGATGATTTCCCAAACCTAACAGGACAGCGGTGGCCAGCGGGTCTCCCCCCAGTTCTCCACAAACGGAGAACTCTTTCCCGGAATTTTTTCCGGCTTCAAAAATACCTTTCAAAGTTTTAAGAACGGATGGATGAAAGGGCTGATACAATTGCGCTACATTTTCATTGGTTCGATCCACAGCGAGCAGGTATTGAATCAGGTCATTGGTCCCGACGCTGATAAAATCAGCCTCTTTCAGCAGGTGCTCGACACAAATAGCTGCGGCTGGTGTTTCCACCATGGCTCCGACGGGGATATCCTCATTGAAAGGGATTTGTTTTTTTTGCAGGTCATGCTTTGCAATTTCCAGAAGCTCTTTTGCTTCAATGAATTCATCCACAGAGGATATCATGGGAAAAAGGATCTTAACATTTCCATAAAGACTCGCCCGCAGGATGGCTTTTAACTGGCGCATGAATATTTCCGGGTTGGAAAGCGACATGCGAATTCCCCGCAATCCCAATGCAGGGTTGTTTTCGGGGTCCCCGTTCATAACCACGAGTTGTTTGTCCATGCCGATATCCAGGGTCCGAATGACCACTGGTTGCGGGGCGATCTCCTGTGCCACCTTTTTGAAATTTTCGTAGAGGTCGTTCTCGGTGGGGAGCGTTTTCGCCATCAGGTAGAGAAACTCCGTCCTGTAAAGTCCGACCCCTTCAGCACCGTATTTTCTTAAGGATTTTACGTCTTCCGGCGACTCAATATTGGCCATGAGTTTGATGGGAACGTCATCCAGAGTTCGAGCCGGTTCGTGAATATTTTTCAGCAGCGTTTGCTCGTAATGCCGGTAATTCCCCTGCTTTTTCTGATAGTTCCTGAGTTGTTTTTCTGACGGATTGACGATGACGCTCCCGTCGATCCCATCGACTATTATTTGATCGCCTGAGTTGACCCGGCCAGTCAAATTCCTGATGCCTCCTACCAGAGGGATTCCCAAAGCGGAAGCGAAAATTGCTACGTGGGAAGTTTTTCCGCCCACTTCAGTGGCCATTCCCAATACCAGGTTTTTGGGCATGGCAATGGTATCGGATGGGCTTAAAGTGTGGGAAATCAGGATGACAGGTTCATCAATTTCCGAAAGTTTTTCCTGGCTGTGGCCGATCAGATTACGGATGATCCCATGGACGACAAGGTCGAGATCGTCCTTTTTGCCTTTCAGGTAATCGTCGTTGATGTTATTGAAGAGTTTGGTGAACTTGGAAAGGGTCTCGGTTAATGCCCACTCCGCATTTAACTTGTTAACTTTTATATTTTCGATGGTGTCATTGACAATGACCTCGTCTTCCAGCAACAGAGAGTAAGTATCCAGGATAACCGCATATTTGTCTGCAACTTTGCTGGCGCGTTGTTTGATCTCCTGCATTTGTTGTTTGGACAGTTCAATCGCCTGCCGGAATCGCTTGACTTCTGCTTCCACCTCATCTGAGTCCAACTTTTGTTTGAGGATGCAGAACTTGGAACTATCCAGAAGATACGCCTTGCCAATGGCAACACCCTTGGATAATGCAATTCCTTTGAGCACGTAAGATACCTTTAAAATTGGCTGGTTAAGTGAGATTTGATTTTTATGGAAGATACCAAAAGATCATATAAACTTTGAATCCTCATCCAAAAGAATGGAATAGATTTCATCTTTATTTTGGGCTTTCAAAATTCCTTCGCGCAGATTCTGGTTTTTAAGGAGTCGGGAAATTCGCGCCAATGCTTTCAAATGATGCCCCGTGGAGTTGGTAGGGGCAACAACCAGGCAGACAAAGTGAACCGGTCTTTTGTCCAGAGAATCAAAATCAATCCCCTCAACGGACCTGCCAAACAGGGTGAGTATCTGCTCAACTTCTTCAGATTTTGCATGTGGAATGGCAACGTTTTCACCAATTCCCGTACTGCCCAGTTTTTCTCGTTCTACAAGAGCTTCGTAAAGGGCATCCTTATTTTTAATAGTTCCATTTGTTTCGAGGAAATTGGTCAACTCTGTAAGAATGCTCTGTTTGTCTTTTCCCGATAAATCGGCAATGATGAAATCCTGCCCCAGAATCTCGCTGATCTTCATAGAAGTCTTTTATATTCTAACGGGTGAATGTTTAAGAAGGCCGGTTTATTCCAGTATTTTATTTTTTACGGCTGCGGCTTGCTTGATAGCCAAATCCTTGGCTCGATCTTTATGCTTTCTTAACTGTTTTTCAATTTTCGTTAAAGCATTATCCATGGCGACATAAAGGTCAGTGGTTTCATCTTCTCCATGAACGGTAAAGCCTTTTGTTTTTACTGTGATTTCAGCAAAGTGGCGACGTTTTTCAACGGAAAGAGCGACATGAACATCGGCTTTTTCACCTAACTCCTGGATGGTTTTTTGCATCTTGCTATCCAGGTGGTTATGAATAGCATCGGTTATTTCAATATTTCTACCAGTAACAGTCAACTTCATTAGTTATCTCCTGAGCAACGAAAATTCAAAACTTTTAGCCAGGGCCACTTATAAATTCAGGTGGTAGTGAGGATTTAAGCAGGGAAAAGCCGTAGAGTCAAAATATTTTTTTTCTTTTACTGGCCGGAGGAATATTTAGTTCTTTTCGATATTTAGTAATGGTCCTTCTAGCGATTTTAGCATTTTTCCGCATCAGAGCCTGTACCATCTCGTCATCTGTCAGCGGCTTTTTAGGATCTTCGCTGGCAACCACATCCTTGATCATATTTCTAACCCGGACCGAGGAAAGGTTGCTCCCCATATAGGATTTTATGCCGCTATGGAAAAAGAATTTAAGCTCAAATATTCCTTGAGGGGTATCGATATATTTATTGGTGGTTATCCGGCTCACAGTGGATTCGTGCATTTCGATATCCTTAGCGACATCTTTCAAGACCATTGGCTTTAAATAGGTCAACCCGCGGTCGAGGAATTCCATCTGTAGTTTTATGATGCTTTTGCCTACTTTATAAATTGTTTGCCGTCGCTGATCAATGCTTTTAATCAGCCATAATGCAGAGCGGTATTTGTTTTCAAGGTATTCTTTTGTCTGCCCTTCATTGGTCATGTTCAGCAGATTTTGATAAAATGGATTGATGCGGAGCCTGGGAACCCCTTCATCATTCAAAGCGATGTCGTATCCCTCTTCGGTTTTTACCACCGTCAAATCGGGGGTGACATAATCGATGCCTTCACTGTTGTAAAGCGATCCGGGTTTTGGGGAAAACTCACGAATTAGTTTTACGGTTTCTAAAATTTTCTCAACATTGATCTTGAGCTCGGATGCAATTTTATGGAAATTCCGTTCCTCCAGTCGTTCCAAATAAGAGTCGATCAGGGTTTCCATCAGCGGATTTCTTTCGGGCAGTGCCTGAGCCTGAATCATTAAACATTCTTTCAACCCCCGTGCGCCTACGCCTGTTGGTTCAAACCCCTGGATAAATTTTAAAACCCGGAGCACCTCATCTTCAGAAACTTGAGCAATTCCGGAAATTTCTTCCAGGTCGGCACAGAGATATCCATCGTTTTGAATATTACCGATGATGCATTGACCGATAAAATTGTCCTGCTCCGAGTTTGCCGTGAGGTCGAGTTGCCATTGCAGGTGATCGTGTAGAGAGGGGTCTTTTTTATAAGTGGCTTCAATCGGGGGCATTTCCGAATAGCTTTCGATGGAACTTCCCCGATCGATATTATTCTGAAAGAAACTTTCCCAGTCCACTTCTGGATCGGCGGGAGAATTGTCGCTTATCGGTCCATCAAAATCATCAGTGGATTCGCTTTGGGGTGATTTTTCTTCGGATTCAGATTCGGATTTGAAATCCTCTTCCTCTTCCTGAATTTCTTCCAAAACCGGATTATCGGTTATTTCCTGTCTTACAAGTTGAGCAAGTTCCATTCGGGCGAGTGGCAGTAACTTGATGGCCTGTTGAAGCATGGGAGTCATTACCAGCTTCTGGCTCAACTTCATATTCAGTCGTAATTCCATTGCCATACAATCAGCTCCGTCCTAAAAAGAAAATTGATTTCCCAGATAGATTCGTTTCACTTTTTCATCCTGTGCCACTTCGGAAGGCAATCCTGAACAGATAATTTCACCTTCATTAATCACATAGGCCCTGTCAGTAATGCTTAATGTTTCACGGACGTTGTGGTCCGTGATAAGGACCCCAATTCCCCTGTCCTTCAAGTGGGAAATAATCGATTGAATATCCGCCACCGCAATGGGATCAATCCCCGCAAAAGGTTCGTCCAGCAGGATGAAAGTAGGCGAGGTTGCCAAGGCCCGGCTGATTTCCACTCTCCTGCGCTCTCCTCCTGAAAGGGTGTAAGCCATCGAGTCTTTAATATGAAGAATATTGAGCTCCCGGAGCAAGGACCGAGCCTGCTTTTTTCTCTCAAAACTAGACAGATTCTGAGTTTCCAGGACCGCAATAATATTTTCTTCCACTGTCAGTTTTCGAAAAACAGAAGCTTCCTGAGGCAGGTAACTCATCCCTTTCATGGCTCTGAGGTGCATAGGGAAATTAGTCACGTCCTCATTATTCAGTAGAACCTGCCCACTCTCGGGCCGGGTGAGCCCCACGACCATGTAAAACGTTGTGGTCTTTCCCGCTCCGTTGGGACCAAGCAAGCCAACGGTTTCTCCCCGTTTGACATTGATCGTGACCTCTCTGACAACCTGGCGTTTACGAAACGACTTGACTAATTTTATTGCTCTTAAACCATCCACGTTTAACTTTTAATTTCCTGATGGGGAGTTGTTTTTAGCGTCTACCCAGACTTTTTTTTTACTACCCTGGGCCGCTGTATTATCGTCTTTGTCTGTTTTTTTTTCCGGGAACAGTTTCATGCGAACTCGGTCGTTGACGACGAACCTGTCCTTATCCAGTAAAAAAATCATTTCCTTCCCCTGAATGATATTTTTATCTTCCCAGGCGGTCGCGGTGGGATTTCCTGTCAGAATAATTTTCTGCAATTTGTCCAGGTAAACCGCGCGGTCTCCCTTCGCTTTTTTATTATCCCGGGTGATGATGACATTGCCGATCGCCACTATTTCATCGGTTTCCTTTTTTTCTTCGCCCGAGTTATAAATTTCAAGAATATCTGAATTGATGGTCAAATCCCCCCAAATCCCAATAACATTTCCGGAAAAAACGATTTTTACTCCGCCATCCTCGGAACGCATTCTTTCTGCCGTAATTTCAATGGGTTTGTCCTTGTTGGCGGCCTTATTGCTCTTGATGATCCCTTGCGAAAGAGCGAAATCCGGGGCCACGAAACACAGAATCAGGAAAATGACGGTTATAAAAAGGCTTTGTTTAAAATCTGCCATATTTGGAAAGAGAAAGTTATTTGTCAGGTTGTGTTTTTTCTTTGCCGACTCGTTCTTGTACCATTTGGGATGCACCAATCATTTTTACATTTCCGTCCAGAAGAATATCTTTACTTCCATTTTGGATACTTCCTGAATCGGCAACCACCCAAAACTCCTGTTTATCGCCCTGTATTATTTTTAATTCCACGTTGGTCAGCAGGGTTAAATCTTTTTCCTGGTTGATTTGGGCAAGGTCGGCCTTTAATTCCCATTTCTTTCCATCTTTAGGTTCATGGACGACCTCAAAATTCTCTATCTCGATATCAACTCCCGTATCCAAAGCTTTGAGGACAACATCCTCAACAGTAATCTGGCTTTTAAAAAAAATATGATAACAGGACAATCCCAGGATGCCAAGGGTCAGGATCAAGAGTATTTTACGAACCTTATCGACCATTAATCAATGTAAAATTAATTAATTAGAGAAATATGCAAATGGCATACCAAGGCTAAAATAATGACATATTGTTTCGTCATTGTAAAGAAAAAACCGGGAATGTTCGGGTGTCCAAATCTATCGGCTCAATGGAGAAAGATCGTTTATTTTCATTTATATAGGAAAGGCGAACTTCGACCCTGCCCTGGATTCCGAGGCCCAGGGTCTGGCCATCTTCAGGAGAAAGCAGTTTTTCAGCCCATTCCAGAATGGCGACTCCTTTATCAAAAAGGACTTCTTCCAGCCCCAGGGCTTCGATTTCCTCCTGAGTTTCCATTCTGTAAAGATCTATATGGTAGATAGGGAATTTCCCCTGATATTCGTTAATCAGGGTGAATGTGGGGCTGCGGATGTACTCTCCTCTGGGAAGACCCAATCCATAGCAAATTCCCTGTGTGAGGGTGGTTTTTCCAGCGCCCAGATCTCCAAATAACAGAACAATATCGCCGGGTTTCAGGCATTTGCCGAGTTTTTCTCCCAAACTCAGGGTTTCTTCGCGGGTATTCGTCGTCAGGATGGTCATATTAGTAAATTTTAGTTTCAGGAGAGGACTCGGCTCAGGCTTTCAGGGATGCCATTTAACAGGTCCCCGGCGATCAGACTGGCCTCAGCCGATTTTTCGGCAAATATATCGCCAGCAAGCCCATGAAGATAGGTTCCCGCTAACACCGCTTGCCGGACCTCCAACCCCTGGGCAATGAGACCCGCAATGATTCCCGTCAAAACATCGCCCGAGCCGGCGGTCGCCATTCCGGAGTTACCGGTGGGGTTGATGAAGACCGATCCATCCGCAAAGGCAAGAATGGTGCGTGCCCCTTTAAGAACCAGATGGACGGAATTTTCCTGCGCGAACCGGGACGCGGTTTCGATTCTGTTTGCCTGAATTTTCTGGGTACTCAGGCCTGAGATTCGCGACATCTCCTTGGGGTGGGGGGTTAGTATGACTTCAGAGTTTTTCAGTAACTCCAGACCCCCATCCAAAGCCAGGCAGTTCACCGCATCCGCGTCCAGAACCATAGGGATCTGGACGGCGGGAAGGACCTCACGCAACAACTGGACGGTTTCCGGGTCGGTAGAAATTCCCGGCCCGATGGCAAGGACCGATTTCCCCTGGAGGTGTTCTAAAATCAGGTTTTTTGCCTTTACAGCCAGTGTGCCATTGGGAGTCTCCGGCAGGGGAACGGTCATCACCTCCAAAGGGTGAAACTCCAGGGCTTTCTGACAGCTCTCCGGGATGCCCAGGGTCACCAGACCGCATCCGGCGCGGAGGGCTGCGAGGGCCGTGAGGCCTGCCGCTCCACCTTTTCCAAGCGAACCGGCAATGACCAGCACATGCCCAAAGTCGCCCTTGTGGGCGTCACGTGGGCGTTCTTTAAACCATGCGGCGATATCACTCTGCTCGACCATTTGAACCGGATGGGGTTGAGCGTCAATGGCCTTTTGCGGAAGACTGATATCGATGACTTCGATGTCTCCCATCACTCCGACGGCGGGAAATGTCACATGACTGCGTTTCAACATTGCCAGTGCCAGGGTCAGATTGGCCTTCACATGCGGGCCGATCAACTGGCCGGAATCCGAGTCCACCCCTGACGGGATATCCACGGAGACCACAAATTTATGCAGTTGGTTTATTCTCCCGAAAACTTCCTCAAAAAAGCCGCTTGCGGGCTTCGTCAGTCCGGTGCCAAAAATGGCGTCGATGATGAGGTCGGAATGACGAAGACGGTGATCGAAAGATTTGAAATTGCCAGCGTTTACCTCATGGATTTCCACGCCGATGTTATGCGCAATCTCGGCGTTGAGCTTTGCATCTCCTTTTAGTTCAGAGATTTTGCCAAGCAGGAGGATCGATACTTCCGTTCCCATATTCAGCAGATGTCGGGCCATCACAAAACCATCGCCGCCGTTGTTGCCCTTGCCGGCAAATACAATGACCCTTTTCGTGCTGAGATCAGGAAATCTGCATTTTAGAGAATCAACCGCCCCCCGTCCGGCGTTTTCCATAAGGATCATTCCGGGGATTCCGCACTCTTCAATAGAGTATTTATCAATGGCCTGCATTTCTGCGGCGGTGAGAATTTTTTGCAAAAATTATCTCCAAGTCAGGGTGGATTGACAGTAGTTGCGACTCTATGGGTCAAACATAGATAGAGTAAGGATAATCCTTGGATTCTTTGAGTTCCATTTCCTCAAGGGTGGGAATCAGCCCGTGAATGACCCCGAACTGGCAGGGACAATCGAATCCGTTGGCTAACTTCTCATCACGGGAGAGGGCGTCATACTTGTCCGGGTCCATAAGAAATACTAAATTGAAAAAATAATTCTTTACGAATAAATCAAACTGTATAGATTTCCCCTTGAGTTCAGGAAGAGTATTCAATCGATCTTCCTGGTTATCATGATTGTAGTTGAAGGTGTGGCGGGCCAGAATATCGTACAAAAAGCAAAAGTGGTAAGTGTTCATCTGATACCAGATGACTGGTTCCGTAAAACCAGTTCGAATAATTTCAAAAACCTTGCGAAGGATGATCAGATTGCCAATTTTGCAGGCATTGGGGAAAAATTTACTGACATCTTCTCTCCAATATTGACTCGGTTGTTTTTCGATGAACGAAAAAATTTCTTCCTCTTCGGTCAAAGCCGTTTCAATAAAATGCCTTGGGTCGAACCACGCATCATAATCCGGATCCGGTGACCTGAAAAACCCTGCAAACCCGAGCTCGTTTTGATTGTAAATATTGTTCTTGAAAATCAGCATGGTTATTTTGTGATCCGCTAACAATCAATATCAATGCATTTTAAGCCGGAACTCATGAATATTCAAAAATCTTTAAGAGTCCCTGTCGCTTTTAGTATAGTGGTCTTTGCGTGAGTCGAGAATCTTCATGAAGTTTATCCTGAGCCCATCTGATACGGCTCCGTTGGTTTCTCACAATGACGGGTTATGCAAAGCTCTATTAAATATAAGGGTTATCTATTTGCTGGAGGTTGATTTCCTCTTTTGAAGGAACCAGTCTGTTGATGGCTCCAAATAAACAGGAATCAATAAAACCCCGGTCTTCTTTTTCTTCCGAATCCATACCATTGAATCGGTCCGGGTCCATAAGAAAAGCCGTATTCATAAAATAGGTTTCAAGAAATTGATCGAAGTCGATCGGCTCGCCATTTAACTCGGGAAACAGTTCTATCCGTTGCTCTGGAGACTCGTAACTGTATTCTTCCAGGGTCGAAGTCAGGCTGTCATACAAATAGCATAGGTGGTAGGCATTCATTTGATACCATTTATCGGGATTCACCAGGCCTTCGAGAAGTTGCTTGGAAATCGCATTTATGATCCCAAGAGAACCAAACCGGGACGCGTGCGGAAAAAACAGTTTGAAACGATCATCCCCCTCCTCCTGATTGAGTTGGTCCAGGCCCAGGAAAAGATCGCGATCCGCCAGTAGAGAGTTAAAAACAAAATTATAGCAATCCAATAGATGATTATTAGTGTCGCTTGACTGGGGTCTTTCGACAGGGCTATAGATATTTCTTTTGAATACAAGCATAGACCCCCTAGACGGAAAACGTGATAGCTGTGGTTACAGGTTTAAAACGCCATAGCTGTGGTTACAGGTTTAAAACGCCGGCGTTTTTGTTTATATTAGCACATCAATTTAATGAAGATTATTTTATAGAAACGGGTTTGTAATGAATAAAGAACTGTCTCAACTTCCCCTTAGTGAAAATGTCAGGGAAAATTTTCTCCGGTTGATCGAAAAGTTTCGGGAAGGACCCTCCAGAATCAACGACTGGGACTCGGTGCAGTCCCCGGATGAAAAATATCTGCTCTCCTATACCTCATTAAAAATTCCAGACAGAAAGGTGGCTCAGGAAAGCCTTGCCAGGATTGCCGTATGCAAATTAAACGGTGGGTTGGGGACGAGTATGGGCTGTCAGATGCCAAAATCCACCATCGCCGTTCATGAAAACAAAACTTTTCTGGATCTCATTGTCGATCAGTTATGCGAGGTTGAAAAGGATTTCGGTGTCAAAGTTCCCTTGATTTTGATGAACAGTTTTTACACGCATGAAGAAACCAAAAAGGTCATCGAAAAATATAAGGGCCGTCTTGAGGTGAAAACTTTTCAACAAAATAAGTTTCCCCGATTGTTGGAAGATTCACTTGAGCCGCTGTCCGAAGAGGAGTTTGGCCAGGGCGCCTGGTACCCTCCCGGTCATGGCGATTTTTATTCCTGCATTTTCGAGTTGGGGTTTCTCGATCAATTGCTTAAAGAGGGGAGGGAGGTCCTGTTTGTTGCCAATGCAGATAATCTGGGAGCGGTGATCGACCCCGGCATCCTGGCCCACATCCTGGACAACGACATTCCTTTCCTGATCGAGATGACACCCAAAACCCCGGCGGATGTGAAGGGGGGAACGATTTATCAGGATGGAGGTCAGCTAAAACTTCTGGAAATAGCCAGCGTTCCCGAAGAGCACAAGGAAGAATTTTGCAGTCAACGCAAGTTCAAGGTATTCAATACCAACAATATCTGGATCCACCTGCGTCATTTGCGCAAAAAACTGGAAGCTGGTCCTCTGGATTTGAACGTGATCGTGAACCGCAAAACCGTCTCCGGGAAGAATGTCATTCAGCTTGAAACCGCGATCGGGTCCGCATTGGAATGCTTTCCGGGAGCCGAAGGGCTGATCGTGTCCCGCGATCGGTTCATGCCGGTCAAAACGACGAACGATCTGTTATTGGTTCAGTCGGATCTGTTTGTTTTAGAAAATGGAAAACTGACACGCAATCCGCAAAGAAAACAAAAAGAATTGCCCAAGGTTGAACTGGGAAGCGAATTTACGCAATTGGATGATTACCAGGCCCGGATTCCATCTGCTCCCTCAATGCTGGAGCTGGATTCTCTTGAGGTGAAGGGAGATGTCCGTTTTGGCAAAGGGGTGCAACTGCAAGGGAAAGTGCAACTGACGGCTCTCAAACAACCGCTGGTGATCGAAGACGGGGCCGTCCTGAAGGATCAGGTGGTGGAGCAGTAAGGAATATCCCTAACAGGTTGCTGAAAGAGGAAAAACTCTGTCAGCGAGTAAGTTTTGCAGGTTTTTGCTTGTTAGTAGCACAGCCTTTCCAGGCTGTGCCCACAGGCTGGAAAGCCTGTGCCACCATTTCTTAAGTTAAACCGCAAAGCTTGGGATTAACATTTTCTGGTCCCAATACCCCCTCGAGGCATGAAGGCAGTGGTGAAATACCGCAAAGGACTTTTTCAGCAACCTGCTAATCACCTTCCTGCAAGGCTTTCTGCGGGGCAGGGGATGCCTTGTCTCGAAAAGAGGATTTTCCTTTCATACGAAAATAAACGGTCACCAGCCCCAGCAAAAGTAGCATCATGGCGGCTCCACGGAACCGTGGCGATCCGATATCAAGCAGGGTACTGCCAAAAAAACCGAAGGCAAACGCCCTGGGGGTCAACCCTAAAATATGAGCGGCGATGTAATTGCCAAATTTCATACTCGACAACCCGGCCCCGTAATTGATGACCGTGACCGGCATCACCGGAATCAGGCTCAACAGCCATACCACAGAAAAACTGAATTTAGTGTTGTCAATGACTCCCGCTCCGAACTTCAATTTGCTTTTGACATAATCACGGCCCAATCGTCGTGCAATCCAGAACCCAACCGTTCCTCCCAGCGCCGCCCCTATCGAAGCATAAAGCGGACCCCAAATAGGGCCGAAGGCAAGACCTCCACCTATAAATAAGGCGATAGACGGAATCAGGAGCAGGGGCCGGACGATGAAAACCCCGGTATAGATAAGAGGGCCTGCGATTCCCAGCGAGAGGACAAAATCCCGAAAACTTTCCGGTGTCAGACGAACGCCTTTTATTACCGTAAGATAGCTGGTAAGCAGTCCGACCAGAATGATGATGATAAATGATATGAACCGTTTTTTCGGATTTCCACCCAGGAGAAAGGTCGAGAGTTTTTTCCACCGGGATTGGGACGAAGTTTTGCTCATAAGTTATTTCCTACTGGTCATAGGATGAGGTAGGGATAGCTTTTTAAGTTTAAAAACTGGTCGTTCTGGATGTCAACCTTCGATAAGGTGCATAATATATTTGATTTAAAAGGACTTGTTTTATTATAGAGCATCGGAGAGGAAAGAGTATTAAAATTTTTTCGGTCAGCCTTGCCGATGGTGTACAATTTTATTGCCCTTTAATCAATTAATTGCTTGTGGGAAAATTCTTATGTTTGGTAGGAAAAAATTATTGACATGAATGGATTCCCAAGTATACTTTACGCATCTTCGAGCCTGAATAAGGTTTGAGTGCACTACGAACTGTATGCGACATCAGCCGATGAGAATGGCTTGAAGATAATATTTGAGACCGTCAAAGTTAAAATAATCCCGTATTTGGGTTTTGTTCTTTAAAAAATTAAAAATCCAAGGTGTTAAATAATTGGGAGGAGGTGGCTCTATCCAAACACCTTACAGCATCCATTTTTTTGTAGAGACTGATTTTTAACTAGGGTAAGGGAGGATCATGTAATGAAAAAACTCGCACTCGTTTTACTGGTTTCTGTATCTGTTTTTTGTTTTGCAGTATCTGCTTATGCCGGAGCGATCAATCCTGGTCAATCTACTAGCTGTAAGAATGCCAACTCTATCTCCTTGGAAGCGGCAGGAACCTCAACCGCTGGTGACAGAGGGAATGCCAATGCGGTGCTTTGGAAATCTTCCAATTACACCACGGTTCCGATCACTCTGGGACCGACGGATGATCATGGGTTGGAAGGCGAAAGAGGCGTGGGCATGGCAGATAAACATAGCATGGGCAGAAAAGCTATAATTTTGGGTAAACAAAATAATTTCAGCCGCGGCGATTCTATTGGCGATATCAGTGGTGAAGTTAAAATCACCAACACCGGTACCGTTCCAATAAATGTAAACTGTGGTTGATTGATACAAGTTTATAAAATTAAAGCCGGCCTGAGCAATCAGGTCGGCTTTTTTTGTTTTTTTTGGGGCGACAGTAAATCTTTTTACCTGGAGTCAGGGCATTAACTTTTCAAAGAATCCTTTCAGCGTTTCCTTAACGGGTTTGCCGTCCAGTTCAGCTAGTTCCTTGTACAGTTCTTTTTGCTGTTTGTTCAAATGCTTCGGAGTTTCCACGATGAAGTGGACAATTTGATCGCCCCGACCATGGCCTCTGAGGTTAGGAACTCCTGCCCCGGAGACTCTTTTTGTTGCGCCTGATTGGATTCCTGGAGATACAGAAATTACTTTCGTCTTGCCCTCATCCAACATGGGAATTTCAATCTCTGCCCCCAGCGCCGCCTGGGAAAAAGATAAAGGCAGTCGACAGTGAATGTCGTATCCTTCCCGATGGAAAAAATCATGGGCTTCCATATGAATGAATACATAAAGGTCCCCTGGTGGCAATCCACCGGGGCCGGTTTCCCCTTCGCCGCGTAAACGGAGTCGGGAGCCGTCATCAACGCCTGCTGGAATATTTATGGAGACGGTCTTTTTCTCTAAAACCCGGCCTTCACCTCGGCATTCTCCACAAGGGTGGGTGATGACCTGACCGGCGCCATGACAGTCCGGACACGGGCTGCTCACGCTGAAAAACCCCTGGGAGCGGATCACCTGACCGGTTCCCCTGCAGGTTGAACATTGTTTGGGCGGGTAGCCTGTTTTGGCTCCAGAGCCTCTGCAGGTTTTGCAGGAGGCATGTTTGGAAACATCCATGTCCTTCTTGGTACCAAAAGCCGCTTCTGAAAAAGTGACGGCAAGGTCCAGCCGAAGATCAGCGCCGGTTGTGGCGCGTCGTCCGCCGCCGAAAAAATCGCCGAAAATATCCCCAAAGGCGGAAGAAATATCATCGAATCCCTGGGGACCTGAGAAGCCATTTCTTTTTAACCCTTCATGGCCAAACTGGTCATACGTTTGTCTTTTCTCCGGGTCCTTCAAGACCTCATACGCTTCTGCGGCTTCCTTGAATTTTTCTTCAGCAGCCGGATCGCCCTGGTTTTTATCAGGATGATATTTGAGCGCCAATTGGCGATAGGATTTTTTGAGTTCCGATTCGGACGCGTTTCGATTTACACCCAGTATTTCGTAGTAGTCGCGCTTTGTCATGGAGTCCTTTAATTGGTTTTGTGAGGAACGGACCCGGCTAGGAAATTATCGGAAATTCTCCGCCGGGGCAGCCTCTTTTAAAAAATAAGAGTACCGTGGGATTGAAAAAAAGGCATGGAATCGCCCTTTTTAAGGAACAAAGAGGAGTATGATACGCTTTAACTTTTTAACTTTGCAACTTTTACTTTAGCGGCTTTAATCAACTTCTCCTTGAACATGTATCCTTGTTCTAATTCTTCCAAAATCACATTGTCCTGTTCGGGATCATCGGTTTCCGTGACCAGAAAGGCTTCGTGGATTTTAGGGTCGAACTTCATTCCTTGGGTCTTAAATGCATGGACATCATTATCCTTGAGTTCCCGGACAAATTGATTGATGACCAGATTAATCCCCTGCTTTAGACTTTCGAAATCACTGGTGTTTTTTGCAGAATCCTCTGCCCGCTTTAAATTATCGAGGATTGGCAACAGCCTGGCGAATAAATTTGCTTTGAACTGATCGAGCCGGACTTCGTTGTCACGCTGAAGCCGGGCCCGCAATTCATCCGTTTGCGAAGTTTTTTCCTTGTAGGCGGCAATATATTCTTTCAGCCGCTGGTCTTTTTCCTCAGCCTCTTTTTTTAATTTTTCGACAAAAGAAGGGTAGCGTTCTTCAATATTCTCTCCATCACTTGATTCTGTGTCATCCTCCTCGGCAACCCAATGGCGGCGGTCGACAACTTGTATCTTGGGCTTTTCTTTTGGCTCTTGGTCATCGCTAGAATTATTGTTTTCCATCATAAGGGACTCTTGATTTTCTTTCTTTTGCAGACAACCTGACAAAAATAAAATTTATCGGGAGAAGCGGTATATTTAAGGCAGTTAAATAAAGCAAGGGAGGGGCTTCAACAATCCATAACCCTGATAACAGCAGGATCGTTAGAAATCCCCTCCCTGGTACCTGTTCCGGTGATGATGCTATTTTTTGCCGATATCCTCAAACTCGGCATCGACGACATCTTCATCCGACTTATCTTTACTTTCTGCATCGGGACCCGGAGCTTCACCACCCGCATCACCGCCCTCCGGGGCCTGAGCTTGGGAGTAAATGGTCTGGGCGAGGCTATGCGCGACCTGGTTGAGTTTTTCTATCTGTTCCTTCATCGGCTCAACCTCGTCTTCCAGATGTTTTTTGGCCTCTTCAATCACTTCTTCGGTAGATTTAATATCTTCTTCTTTCAACTTCTCCTTGTTCTCACGGATTGTTTTTTCCGTGGAATAGATAATGGAGTCGAGCTGGTTTTTAACGTCGATCTTTTCACGGCGTTGTTTATCGGCATCGGCATTGGCTTCGGCATCCTTGACCATTTTCTCGATATCAGCATCCGACAGACCCGTGGAATCGGTGATGGTGATTTTTTGTTCCTTGTTGGTTCCCTTGTCTTTGGCAGTCACGTTGATAATGCCATTGGCATCAATATCAAAGGTCACTTCAACCTG
>JAQCGX010000023.1 GCA_027619975.1 Nitrospinota bacterium | reverse complement strand
ATAATTGATAATCATTCAAATAGCCCAAGGGGATTATTCCCTTTGGGCTATTTTTTTGTTTCCGCTTTGAGCTATAATCACTGGCGCTCTATAATTTTGGATTTATAGACCGTGGTAAACTTGCTTTTTCAAACCAACTAATATAAAGCTACTTACTTCTACAAGTTCTGTTCAGGCGATAGGGTTCTTTTCGTAGGGATCAGGGCCATCTTCTTTGAATGCGCAGGATAGGGATGCTTAAAACTAATTTAGCTCATTCCAGTAATACGTATGAAATGACAAAAAGTAGCTGTCCTATGTTGCCGGTCTGCCCCCTTTGCAAAGATCAAATTGAGCTCTCTATTTTTGATGATGTGGTCAAAAATAATAATAAATACAATGTATACAATTGCTCATCCTGCCAGATTTGGGTAACCCACCCTTTTCCCACCCACGAAGAATTAGCGAGGTTGTACTCTACAGGAAATTACCGGACAAAAACTGGAAAGAGATTTAATCCAGTTCTGGAATATATCATTCATCTGCTAACTGTTAGGAAGCGGAAGAGAATCGAACGTTTTAGGGATCATGGGCGGATTCTTGATATTGGCTGTGGACGCGGACTTTTTCTTCATATCATGCAGGAAGATGGTTGGGAGGTGGCCGGGCAAGAGTTCAGTGAAACATCCGCTTCTTACGCGTCGAATATCTATGGGATTGATGTCCAAACAGGGGCATTAAAAGACTGTGAATACGACAATGAAAGTTTTGATGTGGTGAGCATCAACCATGTCCTGGAGCATTTGGAAAACCCGGACGAAGTGATCACTGAGTGTTATCGAATTTTAAAAAAAGGCGGCCTTCTTGTAACGGCAGTACCAAATATAGACAGCCTGCAAGCTTACTTTGGCAAAAGAAAATGGTTTCAGTTGGACCTCCCTTGCCATCTTTATCACTTTTCTTCAAAAAGTTTAATTGACCTGCTTGAAAAAAACGCGTTCAAGGTTGAAGTGGCAAGGCATTTTAAATTTGAGTACAACCCGTTTGGCTGGCTGCAGACTCTATATAATGCTACTGGAATCCGGGAAAATCTTTTGTATGACCTTTTAAAAAGTTCTGATCTGAGAAAGAAAGACCATGATACTTACCGAATCATGGATTACCTGAAAACATTTATTCTCATGCCTTTGTATTTGCCACTCTCATTAATGTTATCTATAATCGAGGCAATAATAAAAAAGGGTGGTACCATCGAAATATATTCAGTAAAGAACCCCTCATTGTGAGAGCGTACGGGATATATTGAAGATAAAAAATAAAACTTATACAGGAAGAAACCCCATAATTTTAGTCAGGGAATGAATTAATGGCAAAAGTTCTTTTAATAAATCCTTCCTACCAAGCAGCATATGGAAATTCAAAAGCATCGATCGTCAACCCATTTTTCCCAACTTTGGGCTTGGCGACCATCGCTGCAGTGGCCAAACAAGAAGGTCACGACGTAGAGATTTTAGACCTTTGCTGGCGCCCCTATGATTACAAGTTGATACAATCAAGTATTCGGTACGCCAAGCCGGATATTGTAGGGATCACCGCTACAACCCCTGGAATGAACCAACTGCGCGATATCAGTTGCATCATTAAAAATATATCGGAAAAAATTTTAATCGTGGGTGGGGGGGCTCACCCGTCCGCACTGCCGACAGAGAGTCTGCATGAATCCCGAATGGATGCAGTTTGTGTTGGTGAAGCCGATTACTCGTTCGCGGAAATCTGCAACGGGAAGTCTTTTCCCGAAATTAAAGGACTGTATTATCGGTCTGGGGGCGAAATTGTGAGTACCGGGCAAAGACCCCCCGTTGAAAATCTGGATGACTTGCCAATGCCTGCCTGGGAGCTTTATGATCCTGCCGATTACAAAAAGATTTCCAAACTTATTGCCTCATATCCACCTGTAGCTACCGTGGAGTTTTCCAGAGGATGTGTGTTCACTTGTGATTTCTGTGCCAGCAAAGTTACGATGTCTCTTGGTTATAGAAAAAAATCTCCAGAGCGTTGTGCTGACGAAGTCAAATACTTAAGTTCCTTGGGTTTCAGAGAATTCTGGTTGGCGGATGATATTTTCACCTCTGATCAAAAATGGGCAGGGGAGGTCAGTGATGCTATTAGCAGGGCAAATGTCGATATGCACTGGACCTGTAATAATGGAATACGCGTTGAAAGCGCTGATGATGATTTGTTCAAAAAAATGAGCAAAGCAGGCTGCTATCGGGTTTCCTTTGGATTTGAAAGTGGCAACGATGAGGTTTTGAAGGGCTTTGGAAAAGGAGGAAAAGCTACCATTGAACAGGGCAGAACTGCTGTTAAAAAGGCCAGGGCCGCTGGCTTGCAAACAAATGCATATTTAATGCTGGGTCTTTCCTGCGATGATGAAAATACCATGCTGGACACGATAGAATATGGACGGACCCTTCCAGTAGATTTGCTCAAGTTTGGATTGGCGATTGCTTTTCCAGGAACGGCAATGTTTGATAACTACGTGGAAAAAGGTTTAGTGAAATCTTTTGATTGGGATAAGTATGTTGTCTATTCCGATGAACAATTGTTTGCCCATGAAAAACTTTCTTATGAAACCCTGCAGAGTTTCATGAAGTACGCCTATAAACGAGCAGTTACATTGAACCCTGGGTTTGCAATCCGAAGATTTTCAAATGCAATCAAAAACGGAAACTTTTTGTCGGATTTATATCATGGGTTTCTTTTTGTTGTGATGCCCTCAGTATCGACAAAAAATACTTCTATTTACGCAGCCAAAGATCAATGGCCTCAATATGACTTTTTAAAAAATTCCCCCCAAAAATCGACGTACCAGACAGTTTCTAAAATAGCAGCCAATTATTAAACGGGATGAACCTGATTTATCCGTTGAAGGATTTATGATTTTCCCCCTTTAAGAGTTATGAAACCCCCTCCCTCGACGATTTGTTGCTACCTGAAATTCCTAGAAATATCAGAAATGGTTGTCCCTCAACCTAGAAAGCAAAATTTTTTTATTTTACTATACAATGATGGGCGCAGTGGTTGGAAGCGCTCAATTTGATTTTTAATAATACAATAAGCTTGGAAGATGAATATAAAGCAACCTGTTGAAAAAGTGACTCCTAAGTTTAGATTGTGGTTATTAATTTTCAATATTATCGCGGCCTTACTCATTTTTTTGGTTCTTGTAATACTCAGACTTCCTATTCTAATAAATGCGGATTATTTTTTAACCTACGATGAAGCCCATCAGGCTCTGCAAATACTAAATTTACAGGAAGGCGGCCCAGTTTCTTTTTATTATGATGGAGAACGATATGCGGGAATATTTTTGGGGCTCACCGCGATTCCGTTTTTCTGGCTTCTTGGAGTTGGGGCGTTGGCTTATAAATTGCCAGGAACCCTTGCTTATGCACTTTATGTATTATCGACTTACTGGATTGCCAAAAAAATCCAGCCTTCAGCCGCTTTAATCACCGTTTTACTTGTAATATTTTCTTCCCCTGCGATTTTGTTTATAAGTTCGAATAACTGGCAACACAACCTCATTATCTTTCTCGGCAATATTATATTCTTGTGTTTTTTTAAAATAAAAGAGTCTGAGGTTTCCGGGACAGGACCTGTTTTATTGCTTGGTTTTGTCATGGGGTTTGCAATATACAGTTATACCTATTCCATCCTTTATATTGCAACCATTGCCATATTATATGTGCTGAGTTGGAAGCACTGGGAAGTTGTTCGAAACACATTCTCCGTTAGAAAAATTCGTGCGCGGTTTCAAGATTCCCAATCAAAAAAACGGAAGCTGGTAATGGTATTAGATGGAGTTATTTTTGTTTTTTTTGCAGCAATTATATTTTCATACGTGTTTGGAGGTTTTGGGATAGATATTGCTGGTCACTCCATATTGCAGATCAATAAACTTCATAAACCGGTAGGTCAGCTGCTGGTCCTCATTATTGTTAGGGTTTTAATTTTTAATAAAGATATAAAATCTAAAATTAATTGGTTCAAGAATCTATTTGTGACCAGCAACGCTTTTTTGGGGCGTTTAATAGTAATTGGTTGTTTTGGATTTCTTATTGGTATCTCACCTAGAATCGCAAGCATTTTAACAGGTGAAACCAAAAAGGGAGGGCAGGGTTTTGATGTAGATTTGATCCCGACTAATATAATCGCTTATCTTTGGAAATTGGTATTTTATGACCTCCCAGAATTTCTTGGAGTGAGAGTCCCTCTAATTTCCATTTTTCGTTCTGATTTGACGCTTTTGAATTTGATCAATGGCGCTTTAGCTGCAGGGGTGGCTGTATTAATTGTCACCTCCTTTGTATTCTTTTTTAGATCCAGATGGCAAGAGATTAGGAAAATCGTTCGACTAAAAAGGCTAACGTTTGAGCCGTCATTGGTTTTCGCTGTTTTCCCCATTTTAATTTGCGCCGCAGTTCTGATTTTAAAAAATGGTCCCGATGTCAGATATTTACTTCCTCTTCATGGGGTGGTGGCAGTTTTTGGAGCACTCTACCTCGATAGTTTACGCCCGGCCCACAATAAAAAGTTTACCGTTTTTCTGGCAATTTGGCTTGGGTTTGGAATTGTTAACACCTACTATTTTTATACAAACACTGCTAGTACCTATTCTTTATACTATGCCACCGCCGATACTTATAATGCAAAGAAAGACGGAATTGTTAAGGATTTATCCATAATTAGAATGTCTTCCCCTTATGATGGGATAATAAAATTTTGCCAAGAAAAAGGAATTTCTTCTGCTTATTCTGATTATGAAACGGCCGGAATGATTACGTTTTTGACCCAGAAAAATGTCAAAGTGGGTGATTACTCAAATAATGATGGTGCAGAGAGAATTAATAGAATGCTGGTCAAAGAAAAGGATTTCGCAATTATTATTCCGTCATTGCAAGAAAAGGAACTTTCCTCTTATCAAGAATTTCTCGAAAAAACCGGGATTGAATACGTGCGAGAAAAGGTAGAGGGCGGTTTTTTGGTTTTTCGAGATTTTAGGGGAAAACCGGACGAGATCAATTTGTTGCGTTCTTTAATGTGACCTACCCTTAATTTTTTTATTTTTAGCGCTTATTTACATCCCCAGGTGTTCTTTCAGAATTTTGGAATCTTTGATTTTTGGATTATCAGGAGCAAGTTCCAGAGCTTCGCGAAAATGCTGGGTCGCTCCCCCGTGGTCTCCCAGTCTGTCGAGTGCCAAGGCTAAATTGTAATGCGCTTCGGCCAATTGAGGTCCGGCGGTAATAGCTTCCCGGAAGTGTTTTGCCGATGTCTTCCAATGCCCTTCTTTGTAATGTCCCACACCTTCATTATTTTCAGCAGCGCCCGGTTCCGTGTCAGGGGCCGTGATCGCCCCCAAAATGACGCGACTCGCAACATCCGCAATGGATTTTTCATTTGCGTCCGTGTTCTTTCCTTCGGAATCGGTTTTCCCCTTGTCGCAACCCGTGATTAAAAAAAACAGGCTGCAAAGTATCAAGAACGTATAATAGTGAGAATTTTTCATGGTCCCTCACGGCTGATTAAATGGTGGTGAAAATTTTCCTTGGGAAGACCCGTAATTTTCTGCAGTCAAGAAACAATATAGGATCGACAACCGGTTTTGTCAAAAAAGACGAATGAATTGCTAGGAACTAAAATTTACCGAAGTGGGAGTTGCTAATGAAGTGCCCGTCATGCCATCAGGAACTGACCCTAAAATCGGCAGGAGGCCTTAAGGTTTTCGCCTGCAGGGAAGGGTGTGGAGGGCTGTGGTTCGGACATTATGAAGTGCAGAAACTTCAAGGGCAATATATCGGTGCCGGAGAGCGTCTGTTGGATGTCCCAAGGGCCGAGGGCGTGCGGTTTTTTCGGAATGTGGAGGCCATTTGTCCTCATTGCACAACGTCCCTGTTATTGAGACATTTTTTCAGCAAGGAGATTGGAGTGGAGGTGTTCCAATGTCCCAAATGCGGAGGGTTTTGGCTCGATTGCGGGGAACTCGCAGGTATAAAATCCCGGTTTGACACGGAGGAGAGGCGAAAGCAGGTCGCGGCGTCCTATTTTGAAATTATTTTTGCGGGAAGGATTGCAAAAATGAATTTGCTGATCGAAGATGTGTTGAAAGCCGCCCGTTCTATCGTCAAAATCTTTTTATTTGTTTGCCCGGTAAAATATCTTTCAGGCAACCGGTTCCTGAAAAAAGAATACTTCAGTGACCTCAATGTTCCCAAGTGAACGGATAAATAACGCTGACAATTTGAAAGAAGTTACGGTGGTTGGAGATTTTTAAGTTGCAGGCGTGTCTTCGATAACGGCATCGGGTTCCAGAATTTTCAGAGCCCGCTTGTCGAAGGGAGCGGCATTTTTGTAATCGCCAACAGCCTCATACAGCCCGGCCAGAGTTTGCAAGGCGACTGCCACGTCAGGATGATTCGGACCCAGAGTTTTTTCGCGGAGATTCAAAACCCGCATGGCAAGGGGGAAGGCGGTTCTATATTCACCGGCATGGTAAAGGGACATCACTTTTTTATTTAAGGATTCAGCGGTTTCAACCTGCGCCTGGCCAAGGGGGGGGGACACAAAATAAATTGCGATGATGACTGTGATCAGAGAAGAAACGATTATTTCAAAGGAATACTTTTTAACAGCCGATTGCTTTGTCATAAAAAATGTCCCATTCTAGGCACTTCTGTTTATGGTTAGAGAAGCGTGAACAATTGGTTATTCAATGTTTTCAGGGAAGCATACTTTTAACTGCAAACGAATCTAACGTCAAGCCTTTTTTCGTTTTCAATGAGTTCAGTATACGGAACTTCGGTCACAAGCAAATCCTGTGAAAGTCACAAATGTGTTAAATTTGATGAATGGCAGGGCGGAATTACCTGGGAAAGAAAGCACAAGGAAATCTACGATTACTGCATGAAGAGCAAAGGCTGGGATGTGGAATAGAGTTTTGGGCAGACACCCTTATTTGAACTCAAGCGTATTTTGAGAAGAGTATAAAAGTTTCGAAAATTTAAAACCGCAGGGTTTCGAGTTTTTTAAAGCGGGGAGAATCCTGCAGGAAAAGACCGTCTTCCATTTTAAATTTGTTGCGACGCAGGTCGAGCTTTTTGAGGGATGCAAGATTTGGCGAAACGGCTAATGATTCCAGACCGGATCGGGTGATTTCATTGCCACTGACCTGCAGGTCCTGCAATTGCTCCAGGTGGTTCGACAGGGCCAGGGCTTCGAAACCCGTATCGCCCATGAAAATGTCGGTCGCCCGCAAGGTTTTCAGGTTCCTGAAGTTTTTTGACCCGGAGAGCATGCGAATGCCTCTCTCGGTGATTTTGTTGCGGCTGAGATTCAACTCTTCCAGATTATTTAAGTTGCTCGATTGTGTTAGAGCGAGAAACCCCGGGCAAGTGATTTCGGTGCGTTCGAGGTTGAGGGTTTTTAAATGCTTCAACATCGTGCTTTCGGCTAAAAGAACGGCCCCTTTATTGCCGATGCCATTGTGCATCAGGTTGAGGGAGGTCAGTTTTTTTATCGCTCCGGATTCTGTCAGAGCTCGGAGTCCACTGTGATCAAAATCGTTGGCACGCAGAGAAAGCGTTTCCACATCCGCCAACATTCCTGAGCGGGCCAGGGCTTCCATGTCCTTGTTGGTCAGACGGCTTTCGTTGAGGTTCAGGACGGAACCTGTGAGATTTTTTTTCACCAGGATGCGGATCTTCATATCCTGCAGGGTGGTTTCGCCCTTGCCGGTAAAACCATTGTCGTGCAAATATAATGTAGTCAGACTCATCAAGTGTTTGGAGTCCGCTAAAGCCTGTGCGCCGTCATTGCCAATGGAATTGGAATCGAGAATCAGCTCTTGAATACGATTCATTGTGGGAGCATGCGCCAGGGTCTTGGCCCCCGTGTCGGTGATCTGGTTCCAGCCGAGGTTTACATGCTGCAAATGGCTGAATGCTCCGGTTTGCACCCAATCGGCGAGGGTGCTGTCGCCAACCTCGTTGCGCCTGAGGTTCAGCAAGCGGAGCGAGGGGTTTGCAGGGCCATCGGGAAATTGTGTCAGCCGGGAGCGGCCCACGCGATTCATTTCGAGAATCAGAGTTTGCAGGTTTTCCAGTAGGGAAGATTTTATCAGGTGCAAGGCTCCTGCATCGCCGACTCGATTGTTGATCAGGCTGAGGAATTGTAATTTGGCAAAATTCGGAGACTTGGCCAAAGCTTCGATGCCAGCGTTGCCGATTTTGTTTGCATCCAAAACTAGTGATGTCAGATTCTTGAGAGAGGCGCATTCCGCAAGGGCTGTCAGCCCGGTGCTGGTGAGTTCGTTCCAACTCAATTCCAGGCGGGTGACGTGAGAAAGGTCAAAACTCCGCACCAGCAGAGTGACTCCCGCATCTCCCATGCGTTCATACCTTAAGTCCAGGCATTTGTTCTCCTCTTCGACGCTTTCCCGCAACCGTCGAACGAGGTTTAAATCGTGTTTTTTTGAGTCCATCAATCAGTCGTCAGCGACAAGCAAATCCGTCTTCACGGCTTTCAGGTTCTGCAGGCGTGCTGAATCCTGCATGATCTGTAAACCTTGAGGGTCGATTTTGTTGTACATCATGTTAAGAGTCGTTAAACTTTTAAGTCCGGGTGCCTGGGCGAGGGCTGTCATGCCCTCAAAACCAATACGGTTTGCGTCCAGGTGCAGGACCTTTAATTTTTGTAATTGGGTGGATTCGGCCAGAGCGATAGCGCCCGCGTCACCGATGCGGTTGAACGAAAGATCCAGCGTTTCCAGATTTTTCAGTGCGGAAGACTGAGCCAGAGCCACAGCGCCTGCGTCACCGATGCGGTTGGTGTATAAACTCAGGTAGCGCAAACCGCCGAGCTTGGAAGATTCCGCCAAAGCCCGGGCCCCGTCATTGCCGATCAGGTTTTCGTAAAGCCATAGCTCCTTGAGGGTTTCAAACAACTCCGATTCGGCCAACTCCTCCAACCCGATGTCTTTGATTTTGTTGGTATGCAGGTAGATAATTTCCAGGTCGGGAACGGACATGTTTTCCGCCAATTCCAATGCCTCCGGGTTGCGGATTCCCTTGTTGGAAAGATCAAGGGTCAGCCCATCCTTGCTGATACCCTTCTTGAGCCACCTGCGAATGTAGGAGATATCGTCTGCCATAAAATTTCTTGATTGGATTAAAGGATTTTATTCTAGCGATGTCCCTTGAAAAGTAAAGGATTAATATGGTGGAAAGAATGCTATTCTCTTAGCCTATGAATTTGATGATTCCTGTCAACGTTAAAGCCTTGCTAACCAGCTACTTACGGACATTTTCGTTTATTATCCTGCTGGGGATAATATCCGCCTGCACCGATTCCATTGACAATCATGGACGGTCGTTTCGCATGGCGGTCAGGGCCGAGCCGCCCACTCTGGATTGGTCGCTGGCGACGGATAGCATCTCCTTCAATATCCTCACCAATCTCATGGAAGGACTCACTCAGTATAATGCCGATCTGGAAGCGGTTCCTGCCGTGGCAAAACGCTGGGAATTTTCCGAAAACGGCAGGGTCATCACTTTTTATTTGCGTGACGATGTGTTCTGGAGTGACGGAAAACCGGTCACTGCCCACGACTTTGAATACTCCTGGAAACGCCTGCTCAACCCGGCAACCGCCGCCCAGTACGCTTATTTTCTGTTTGATATTGAAAATGCCGCAGAGTACAACTCAGGGAAAATAACCGACCCTGCAAAAGTGGGGGTGCGCGCGGTTACTCCCACGGTGCTCGAAGTCAAACTCAAAAAACCGGTGGTTTATTTTCCAAGTATCGTGACCTTCATGGTGACGTTTCCCATGCGAGAGGATATTGTGGAGCGGTACGGAGATCTCTGGACCGAACCGGGAAATATCGTGACCAATGGCCCCTTCACCCTGGATGAATGGAAACACGAATACAAGCTGATCTTAAAGGCCAACGACCGTCACTACGAAGGACGGCCAGCGATCGATACGGTCCTGATTTATGTTGTGGAGGAACCGACCACCGCCTTGACCCTTTATGAAACCGGGGAACTGGATATTCTGGAACTGCCGCCGGTAGCGATACCACATTATAAAAATAGCCCGGATTACCGAAGCCTGCCGCAGTTGCGGGGGTATTATTACGGCTTCAATGTCGAGAAACCGCCTTTCGATGACGTTCGCGTGCGGCAAGCATTTTCACACGCTGTGGATCGCTCGCAAATTCCGATCATCCTCCAGGGAGGAGAAATTCCAACTTCCTCCTGGATTCCGAAAGGCATGTTTGGCTACAACCCGGATATCGGGCCAAAATTTAACCCTGAAAAAGCGCGCCGGTTGTTAGCGGACGCCGGCTACCCGGAGGGCAAAGGCTTTCCTGTCACGCAAGCCATGTTCAATACAGAAAGCCGCAACCGGCTCATCGCCGAATTTCTGCAAGCGCAATGGAAGCAACATCTGAATGTGGACATTGAATTTGAAAGCCAGGAGTGGAAGGTGTTTCTCAGTCGGTTGCAGATGGACCCGCCGCCTCTGTTCCGGTTGGGCTGGGGGGCGGATTTCCCCGACCCGGATAATTTCATGAACCTGTTTATTTCCACCAGCGGCAATAACCGCCTGCGCTGGGCCAATTCCCGTTATGATGAACTGGTAGCGAAAGGCCCGGTCATTCGCGATCCAAAACAACGCCAGGCCCTTTACGACGAGGCGCAGACGCTATTGACCGAAATCGATACAGCGATGATCTCGCTTTTTATTCAGGTGCAAAACCTGCTCATCAAACCGCACATCAAGGGACTCGAAATGAACTCGATGGAGCTTCTGTACATCAAGCGGATTCACCTGGACCAGCGTGACGCTGGACTCAATATTGACGTTCGATAGGTTTATAGCTGGCTGAATTCCGCTTTACCCCTGCGGGGCATGAAGGCAAGTGTGAAATATCACACGCGCTGAGTTTTTCTTCTCCGCGTAGCGGGGCCAGAAAACATTACATGCCGTGAGCAAACTCGCCCTCCGCCAAGGAGCCAGCGTGACGCTGGACCCAGTATTGACGTGTGATAGATTTATTGGCGAGAAATATTGCACGTCGTTAGCAAAGTCACTCTCCGCGAAGGAGTTGAAACGATGGATGGACCTCTCAAAGAAAAAGCCGAGAAAGCGGAAAGGCTGGTAAAGAACTCCATCTGGCTGTTTGGCGCAGAGGGGTTTTCAAAAGTCATCGCTCTCGTGACCCAGATTATTGCCGCCCGGTTTCTGGGAGGCGAGGGGTACGGCATTTTCAGTTTTGCTTTCGCGGCTACGGGTGCCCTTATCGTATTCATCGATGCGGGCCTCAGCATTTTTTTGACCCGGGAAGTCAGCCGCCATCCGCAAAATGCCTCTGGCTATCTCCAAAACGTGTTGGTAATGAAGTTGAAATTATCTTTGGCGACGGGGCTGGTTTTGGCGGGAGCTTTGTGGATGGCGGCTCTGGAACCGGTGAGCCTTCTTGCCGCTGTGGCCATTGGGCTGGCGTTGATGATCAATGGATACACCGAAATGTACATGGCAGTGTTCCGCGCCTTTGAACACATGCGCATCGTTTCCATTTTATTGATTGCGCAACGGACATTGTTTTTTTTCCTGGGGTTGGCGGTTTTACTTCAGGGAGGCGATGTGGTGATATTCTCCACCGCTTTTTTTGTTTCTGCAGTTCTTATTCTTGTGGCCGCTCATCGGCAGATGGCTGTTATATATTCAGAGCCGTCACCGCCGGCGTCTGATCGCCAATTGGTGCGGGAGATTTTCAAGGGTGCATTGCCTTTATGCGGATTGCTCCTGTTCACCTATATATATTTCCGCATCGATGCGGTGTTGTTGTTTTTCCTGCGCGGGGAACTGGAGACGGGATGGTATTCTGCGGCGTTCAAATTGATTGAAACGCTTTCCTTGTTGATTGCCAGTATCCGTTTGGGAGTGTTTCCGGTATTGGCGAAAACCTTCAAGGAGGGGAGCGATCATTACCAAAAAATCTGGCAGCAAACCGTCCGCTATTTGCTTCTGATCAGCATCCCGCTGTCGGTGGGCATGTTTCTTCTCGCTCCCCGGCTACTGGGTCTGCTTTACGGGGCCTCCTTTGATACGGGCGGGACGGTTTTAATGATTATGTCCCTGGGCTTTCCTCTGCTGTGTTTGAACGATCTGGCGGCCTATCTGTTGCTGTCGCAAAACAAAACCCGCAGCGTTTTGCAAATAACAGGCGGGGCGGCAGTTTTCAATGTGTTTTTGAATTTGTTTCTAATCCCGAAATGGGGCATGGAGGGAGCGGCCTGGGCCGCCACGCTGACGCAATTTTTGCTGTTTGGCGTTTATTATTTCAAGGTCCGGGAAATTTGCGGGAACACAAAAATCCTCGTGTTGCTCTGGCGTCCTGTTCTGGCGGCAGGGGCAATGGCTGTGTTACTGATGGGTTGGGACACGCTTGCTTTAGTCCCCGCTGTTCTTTTGAGCATCGTGCTTTATTTTGCGGTGTTGGGGGTCTTAAAAACGTTCAATGATTTTGACCGGTTAATATTCAGAAGAATATTAAATAGAGGGCACCTCTGAAAATTAGTTTTTAAAAGGGAATTGAACATTGTAAAGAGTTTCTTAAATCAGTGGCACGGGCTTTCCAGCCCGTGCGAACAGGCTGGAAAGCCTGTCCCACTATAACAAAGACACTTCTTTGAATTGACGATATAAGAACATTTAGTCAATTTTTAGAGGTGCCCTAGAGATTAAATTTTTTAGTGGAGATTGAGAGAAAAGAGGGAGGCAGGTAGTGTTCTCAAACGATGGTTTTCTGAATGGATTCCACGACCTTTTCGAATTTTGCCAGAAACTCGTTTTCATCGTGCGGATGAATGCGGAAGGAAGCCGCTCCCGGATGCCCGCCGCCGCCCATGTATTTTCCGCCGAAGACGGCCCGCAGTTGACATTCTGTGGTTCTAAGGTCGATTCCTGAATAATCGGTGGACCGCCGCATTTTGATATAAATGCAGTCTCTGTCATCCGCATTTTTGCCATGAAAATAAAGCAGACCCACTTTGCCGGATGTGTTGGGGATTTGGTCCAATAGAAAACCCAGAATATAGGCAAACCAGGGCGAGTCGTAGGGCCGACAGACATCCTCGACCTGGGAATAAGTAGAGTTTAAAAGATTGAGGGAGCACACATCACCCTCAACCACCATCCGCTTTTTCAAACTTTTAATGCAAACTTCCTGGTCGAGAGACAGCCGGTTCAAATAATCCAGGATCTGCTGTGGATTGCCAAACTTGGTTTTTTTATCATCCCCTGGTCGAGCGCCATTCGGTTTCCTCCAGCGCGTATTCCTTTTCAGCTTATTTCCCAGGGACCCGACCCATTGAACGTAGCTTTGTTTACAGGGGACTGTTCGCCCGCCAACCGTATCGCCAAGAATACCCGTCAGGATACTGATGACGATATTTCTCTGATTAAAGGGATGCGGTTTCTCTGGGTATTTTTGGTGCAGTTTTTTGAGAAGTTCCCCGGTGATTTCCGTTGTGGCATTGGCTTTGCGAAACAGAGTCACCCCATGGTCCGACAGTTTTTCGCTGTCGGCTCCAAAATGGTGGTCGATTTCAATGACGGGGAGGTTGCGCGATAGCAGGTGCTCCCAAATGAAAGGGTAAAAGGGAACCAGCTTGGTATTGGCTGTATCGCAGAAAATAACCGCATCGACCACATCCTTGACGCCGGCAATTTCATCGGTAGTGCGAAGCGTGTGGATGCCGTTGTAATCGATCATTTTTTCCAGATAATTCAGGTTTTCACCCAAGGCATTGGAAATGACAATATAAACCTGCTTGTCCAGCATCCTGAGGTAAAGCGAAAGGGACATCATGGCCCCTACGGAATCAGGATCGATATCAGCGCTGAACAGAAAGGTATGATGGGACTCAATGATCGAGGTGGCTTGCTCGAGATTACCTTCCCACAGCTCTTTTGGAGTTGGAACTTTTTGTTTCATAATGATTTATTGGATTAAGCACGTGTTGATTGTAAAACAAATGCGGTTGTTGTGCAATTTAGAGTAGGAAAATCGGCTGGTTTAATAGTCGTTTTAGCCAATATTTCAATGAGTTCCACTTGGTATCGACCTTCCGATTATAAGGGGGTTTCCTTATAAATGACAAGGGAATAGTGTTGAAAAATAAGAATACTTTGCTTTGCGCCTCGTAACCTTCACCCACTGGGGAAGTTGGAAGGGGGGAGGTTCGGGGGAAAATTTCGAGCCGAATTTTCCAATTCAAATCGGAATCGAAAATGATCGCCAGCAAGGGGCGATTCGTGAGCGAAGCGTTCCCTTGCTACCCCCCTCCGGGGCATGAAATTTATGGAGGAGATATGACAGGGATGAAGGCAGCGGAAAGGATATCACAAGCGTCTGCCGCCAGCGTGACGCTGGACCCAATGTTAACGTTCGATGGGTTTATAAATTGACAAAGTTTAAATGAAAATCAGAAAGCGCTGCCCGTCGTGAGCAAATTCGCTCCAGGCCGGGGCCTGGTCGCCCTCCGCGAAGGAGGATTAAAACCCCGGGTCGTTGTCGAATACGTCGTTGTAATCCTCCGACATTTCGTCAGTGGAAGAGGGACGACACCAGTCGAAATCATCGTTTGCAGGGTCAGCGTCTTCATCTTTGAACGCCCCAGCCTCCTGAGCCAGAAGTGGGATGGTTGGCGCCGTTTGAAGAAACAGATTGGAGCTTCCACAACGACAGGTCGATTCCCTGGAGACTTCGGTGTCTTTGGGGAGAAGCAGGACCATCCCGCAATCTCCACATTTGATTTCCTGGTGGGTATCGACAAGACTCAGGTCAATCAGCCGTTCCCGACACTGACTGCACACGGCAGGCAGGTCAGGGGTATAGCTGTTGATCAGATTTTCAATCTCGCACGCCCGGCAAGCGACAAGAAGGTCTATGGGTTTGGGAGAAGGCATAGAGAGGGTTGTCAGGATTACGCTTTTTTCTCACTGCCTGCATCAGGAGTGAGTCCCATCGATTTGGCCATTTCCTCACGCGACATACCGCCCATCATCTTTTCCATCATTTCAGGAGACATTTCACCCATTTTGGTGATGTCAACGCCCATTTCCTTGAGCGCTCCTGAAAAAGGACACTTACTGGCGTTGCTCTTTGGAGCTTCAGCTTCTTCCGACTCGGCTCGGTCTTCCAATTGACCCGCCTCAGCCAGAACCATCCAGGACAGGGAATCGATTTGCTGGTTTTTATCGGCAGCGATTTTTTTCAGGGTTTCTCGGGTTTCATCGTGGGTGGAGCAATTCATGGCCTCTTTATATCTTTCGAGAGCCAGTTTCTCATGCTCGATAGCCTTTTTTAAAGCTTCGGCGGCTGCGGACATTAGGGATTCTCCTTAATTAGAATTTTGAATCCTGAAATATAACAAATAAGACTGCCGCTTACAAGATTTTAAGCGTTGTCTTTTGTCCCCGGACAATACGCTGTTTACAAACAGCCCGGCAGGACTTATATAAGTAGTATGATCGATATCAGGCTGTGGGATATTATTGGAAGAGGAGAAAGTGGTCATATCGTTCTTTTGGGATTTCCTCATGATCAGGGAGTTTCCCTCAACGGAGGCCGTGCGGGAGCCCGGCTGGGGCCGGAGAAATTTCGATTCTGGCTCAAGCGGTTCGGCACGGTTCACAATCCTGAAAAAGACATCGACTTGTCGTCACTTTCGGTCACCGACGCCGGTGACATCCCGGCTGACATCCCTCTTGAAGAAGCTCACGCCCGGTTGACTGAGAAAGTCGCCTCCATTTTAAAAAAAGGGGGCATCCCTTTTGTTATCGGAGGCGGGAACGATCAATCCTACCCCAACGTTTCAGCTCTGCTCCATCATCAGAAAGATAAGATGGTGGGGGTCATCAATATTGATGCCCACCTGGACGTTCGTCCATTAAAGGATGGCCGGGCCCATAGCGGGTCTTCGTTTCGCCAGTTGCTGGAAGATGATCGGTTCGATGGCGAAAACTTCATCGAATTCGGTGCTCAGGGAAGCCAGTGCAGTCAGGAACATGCCGAATATATTCGCGCTAAGAAGGGCCGCATCCTGTGGCTGGATGAAATTCAACATCATGGATATGTGATCGACAGTTTTCAGGCTTCGCTTGGCAATCTCGCCTGGAAATGTTCTTCTGTGTTTGTCAGTTTTGACCTCGATTCGGTGGCGGCCTCCGATGCGCCAGGGGTCTCCTGCCCCGGAATTTTGGGGTTGAGCGCTCAGGACGCGGTATCTATCGCCTATCGGTCCGGGTGTCACCCCTCGGTGTCTCTTTTTGACATTTCGGAATACAACCCGGCAATCGAGGACGAACGCACCGGCCGCCTGGCCGCCGCCCTGTTTTATAATTTTTGCCTGGGGGTCGCTTCCCGCAAGGAGAAGAAAAAATGAAACCTCCCTCTCCCGCCGCCAAACGCCCGATGGCCATGGAACTGTGTCCCAAACGGTCCCCAAGGGCTAGGACCTCATTGAAGCTGCAATGCTGTGACTGGGATACCGAAGCCGCGCTCCGAATGCTGAATAATAATCTGGATGAACGTGTGGCGCTCGATTGGCAACAATTGATCGTTTACGGTGGAACTGGCCGCGCCGCCCGCAACTGGCGCGAATATCACCGGATCGTTTATGAACTGAAACGGCTGAAACCGGATCAAACCCTCTGCATTCAGTCGGGGAAGCCCGTTTACATCGCCAGAAGTCATCCCGAAGCTCCCAGAGTCATCATCGCCAACTCGAATCTGGTTCCGGCCTACGCCACCCAGGAGCATTTTGACCATCTCGACCGACTGGGTTTGATGATGTACGGGCAAATGACCGCAGGAAGCTGGATCTATATCGGCACCCAGGGAATTCTACAGGGAACTTATGAAACCTTTGGGGCCTGCGGAAAACAGGAATTTGGTGCGTCCAGCCTGCTCGGGAAATGGATTTTCACCTCTGGCCTTGGCAACATGGGCGCGGCGCAACCGCTGGCGGGGACGATGAATGAGGCCTGTATCCTGATCGCCGAAGTGAATCCCGCCCAGGTGGAACGCCGTCTCAGGGAAGGTTATCTCGACCGGGCGACTGCATCAATGGACGAAGCCTTGCAATGGATTGATGAGGGTTTGGCGCAGAAAAAGCCGGTCAGCGTCGGGCTGATTGTAAATGGAGCCACAGCGGCGAAACAACTGCTCGAGCGCAAGCGGATTCCCGACATCGTAACCGACCAGACTTCCGCCCATAATCTCATGGACTATGTTCCCGAGGGTAAGAGCTATGATTCGCTGATGACTCTTAAGGGTAAAAATCCTGACGAGTATCGTAAACGTTCGCTGTCCACCACAGTCGAGCATGCCCGGGCGATGATCGAACTGCAAAATCAGGGCGCGGTGGTGTTTGACTATGGCAACAACCTCAGAGGCCAGGCGGAGTTGGGCGGGCTCGATATCCGTAAAAAGGATGGTTCCTTTATTTATCCAGGGTTTGTGCTTGCCTACATCCGTCCGTTATTCTTCGAGGGGCAGGGACCCTTCCGCTGGGCCATGTTATCTGGCAAGAAAAAAGACCTGTGGGCGGTGGACGACGCGGTGATCAAAACGTTTCCGGAAAAAACCGGCCTCCACCGCTGGATCGAAAAAGCCAGGAAGCAGGTGCCGGTTCTTGGCCTGCCCACCCGGGTCTGCTGGCTGGGCTACGGCGAGAGGGAAAAAATGGGCCGCGTCATGAACCGGCTGGTCAAATCGGGAAAAGTGGCGGCCCCCATCGTGATCGGTCGCGACCACCTCGATTGCGGCAGTGTGGCGTCGCCAAATCGCGAAACGGAAGGTATGGTCGATGGCAGTGACGCAGTCGCTGACTGGCCGTTGCTTAACTTTGCGGTCAACGCCGTGTCGGGTGCCAGCTGGGTCAGTTATCATCATGGCGGCGGCGTGGGCATTGGCAATTCCCTGCACGCCGGAATGGTCATCGTCGCCGATGGCACGCGGAAAAAACAGGATCGCCTCGATAGGGTCCTGACCAACGATCCGGGGTTGGGCATCGCCCGCCACGTCGATGCCGGCTACGAGATCGCAATAAAAGTGGCTAAAGAAAAAAAAGTTCCCCTGCCCCTCCTCCGCGGAGGGCGAATTCGCGGCAAACGCTTGTGATATCCTTTCCGTTGCCTTCATGCCCCGAAGGGGTACGCTTCGCTCGCGAGCCGCAAAGAAAGATTAGCCTTCTCCCCCTGGGGGAGAGGGTTGGGTGAGGGGGGTGTTGAGGCTTTTAAATGTTTTAAAAGATCTTTTTTATTGCGGTGTGTCCGGGGTCGCTGAAAACACTCATCTCAAAAGGAATCTAAATGGAAAAGGTCATTTGTTTTAAAAATATTGGTGAATTGATTCAGGTAGACCCTGAGGGCGAGACTCCGAAACTGGTGAGAAAAACCAAATGCGCCATGCTGGTGAGTCAAGGCAGGGTGAATAAGGTGATCCGTGATTCAGGGATCGACCCGAAAAAATATTCCAGGGTGATCGATTGTGAGGGAAAGTCCGTGATTCCGGGGCTGGTGGACTGCCACACCCACCTCATTTATGCCGGGGAACGCAAGGGTGAAATGGAACAACGCGCGACGGGAACCTCTTACATGGAAATTCTCAAGAATGGCGGCGGCATTCTGGGAACGGTCGACGCCACCCGCAAGGCGACGGAAGAAGAATTGTATGAATCCGCAAAAAAACGGGTGCGCCGGATGATGACGCTCGGCACCACGGCGTTTGAAATCAAGTCCGGCTACGGTCTCGACCTGGACACGGAAATGAAGATGCTGAAGGTCGGCCAGCGTCTCAGGAAAAACCTGAGAATCCCCATCACCCTTACTTACCTGGGCGCTCACGCGGTTCCCAAGGGACAAAAAATAAGTCAATATTTCGAGTTTGTGATGGAGCACCTGCCGAAATTCCGTGGCCTGGCGGACGGCGTGGATATTTTCTGTGAAAGGGATGTGTTCACCGTCGCCGACTTGCGGCGGTTGTTTCTGCACGCGAAATTGGTGGGATTTCATCAACTGCGCGCGCATGTGGAAGAGTTCTCGCATCAGGGGGGCTGTTATAACGCCGCCCAATTAGGCGCTATTTCCTGCGATCATCTGGAGCACGCCACCCCGCACGATATTCGGGCGATGGAGTTGTCGGGAACCACCGCCGTCCTCATGCCGGGGGTGACCTTTTTTCTGGGCGGAAAAAAGATTCCGCCGGTGCACGCCCTGATCGAAGCCGGCGTGACCCTGGCGTTGGGCACCGACTGCAATCCGGGCAGCAGCCCGTCTTACAATATGCAGACGGTGTTGACCCTGGCCCATTCACTGTACCGGATCAGCCCCGAGCAGGCCTTGATCGCGGCAACCTATGGTTCCGCCAGGGCGTTGGACAGCCACAAGGAATACGGCGGGCTCCTCCCCGGCCAGCGGGCGGATTTTCTGGTGCTCAAAACCAATGACTACAGGGATATGTTCTACTATTTCGGCGAGAACTTCGTCGATCAAACCTGGTCTGCGGGAAAAAAGGTGAAAGCCGAAAAAGACCCGGTGGTTTGTTAAGACAAAACTTTTTTACAGGATCAACAGGGTAAAAAAACAAGGTCTCGTTTTTAAGAGGGAGGGGGAGTTTGATGTTAAAAGATTGGCTCCCCCTTCTATGAAGGGGGCTGGGGGGATTTAATTTCTATGCCATCAAAAAATTTTCATCCAAATTTGCACTACAGTGCCTTCTTAAGGGCATCTCTAAAAATTAGTTTATTACAGGAAATCGAACACTGTACAAGGATTTCTTATATTGGTGGCACGGGCGACCTATCCTTAAATTTAAGGGCAGGTCGCCTGTTCCACTAAAACAAAGCCATCTCCTTAAGTTGACGATTAGGAGCATTTAGTCAATTTTTAGAGATACCCTTATTTCTGACTGGCGGGTTTTATTGGAATGGGGCGGGCACTCAAAGCTAAAAACAAGGGAATCTCCTTCCGGGCCCGGTTTTCCGCTTTTGCCCGCTTTCCCGGTTCACTGTTTTTTTCGGATGCCCATTCTTCCAGGCGCTCCACACAAAGGCCCGCCGCCGCCAACGCCTCAAAATAATTTTGTAGCGATCGGTGATACGTATAAGTATATCCTTCGGAGCTTGCCACCCGTGGCGTGATTATCGGGATGGTGAGATCCGTTGCGTAACGATCGACTCGTCGATACTCAATTTTTTTCTCTTCATCCCAGCCCCAATGCGTTTGCCGGGGAATCCGAAAACAAGGATGGGTTGTCACGAAAACAAAACGCCCGTCCGGCTTCAGCCATTGGGCCACGTTACGAAATACCGGCTCAATCTCTTCCATATTTTGCACGGCCAGAAGACAGGCCACTGCATCAAAACTGGATAATTTAAGAGCGCTTGCGTCTCGCGCATCGGCCACATGGAAGTGAATAGCAGGTTTCGACCGGGACTGCGCGAACCCGATCAATTCTTCGGATAAATCCAGCCCCTCCACCTTCATTCCCTGAGCTAAAAGATATCGGGAGAACACGCCCTGCCCGCAGGCCAGATCCAGAACCCGGCTTCCGCTCTTCAGGTCCAAGAGCTTGAAGACACCGGGCATAATGATGTCTTTTTGAAAATCGGACCCATACATACCCACCAGCGCATCATACCAACGCGCGGCCTGGTCCCAGGCGGTAACTTTGCCACTCGACGTTTTGTTTGCTCTTGTGGGTGGTTTCCTGCGGGTTTTAACTGGAGTGCGGTTTATTTTTTTCAAAAGAATTAACTTTGGGTAATAGAGTTGAGAAGAAATATTTTGCCAACCTTTTGAGGGACTGGCGATTTAAAAAAAAATCCTTTATAATTCGAACTGCCGAGCGATGTTTGAAGCTTGCAACCTTCCCACGAATTATCGCCCATCTTACCACAACAGGTCAAACCATGAAAAATCGACAATCCCTTATTCTCCCACGAAAAATTTTCGTTCTGTTTTTCATCCTCTTTTGGACGGCCTGTGCCCATTATTCCCATGTCGATAGAGAGGAAAACCTGCAAACGAAAATCCATCAGTTCAACAAACGGTTTGAGGCAAAAATGATGGACCTCAGCGCCCCCTACCTGCCAATTGCCAAACGTCGCCAATTCCTGACCGATTCACTCAAAATAAAAGAAAATGTTGTCTTTTACGAGAGTTCAGTATTAGATGCGAAACTCTTCAATGATGACATCCCGGTACAAACCAAGACGGATGGTCCGGTCAAAGAGTTCAACAAAGCCATCGTCACCATGCGTTATCAGCTGTCCATCCTGCCCAGCAACCAGTTGAAAACCATTCTCGTCGACCAACTTTGGTTCTGGGAAAATGAAGATTGGTATGTAGACCCCAAACTGGATAACTTCTTTAAGTAGGCAAAACGATAGCGACCGGGTTTTCGAGGGAAACTGAGGATGACGTGACCTTGCAGTTGTGCCCATACAACTCGACACCCTGCTCGTGCGCTTTCCGCAACCAGTCTCCAAATTTCGGATCGACCGCATCGTTGGGAACGATGGATCGCGTGTCCGATCTCTGGGAAATGAACAGAACTGCGGCCCGAGTGCCTTGTTTGCGTAATTCGATCAATTCCTGCAAGTGCTTGACTCCCCGTTCGGTGGGCGCATCGGGGAACTTCCCCACCGTGTCTTCTACCAGGCTCACGGACTTCACTTCCACATAAGCCAGACTGCCGCCAAACTCCAGTTGGAAATCGAACCGGCTGTTTCCCATTTTCACTTCGCTGACAAACTTTTCATAACCCGTCAGAAAAGGCAGAGAGCGCTTTTCAAGAGCCTTTTTCACCAGGGCATTGGCAAACACCGGATACACAGAGACCCATAAAGACCCGTGACGAACCAGTACCAACGTGAAATCTGTTTTGCGTTTGGGACCGGGATTATAAACCAGTCGCACTTTACGACCGGGGATCATCAATCCTGGGAGTCGACCGGGATCGGGAACGTGCGCGAAGACTTCTACCCCCTCGATGGTTACTTTTGCGAGGTAACGGTTGGGGCGTTCGAGAAAAATTCCATCTACGATACGGTCGCCGAGCTTCATGAAGATTATGAAGGGTTGAAAGTTAAGAGCGGGATTTAAAAAAAAATCTTAACTCTAGTGGTGCGCGTTCTTTTCCCCGCTATGCAGGTTCACGGTTTTTTCCACGTGCAAAAGAGAATCCACCGAAGGAGAAACGCGGTCGATGAAAGGCTTGGGAAACAGACCAATGAAGATGATAAGCACGCAGGCGGGAAGCAGTAAACCGAATTCTGTCCGATTGATATCCGTCAGGTTTTGATCGGTTTTGGGGTTGGTCTCCTGCATGGAACCCTGGAACATATACAACATGTATATAGACGCCAGCACGATAGAAAGACCTGCCATCAATACATAGATGGTTGAAAGATCCGATAACAGATGCGAGGTCCACACCCCCATGAGGATCAAAAACTCGCCGACGAATCCGTTCAATCCCGGAAGACCCAGCGCCGCGAGGGTGATCAGCATAAACATCCCATAAAGCACAGGCATGGATTTTCCCAGGCCGCGAAAATCTTTCAGATTTCGGCTTCCGGTCTTTTCTTCGAGAATCCCCACGATGATAAACAAGGCCGCCGCAATGATGCCGTGATTGATCATTTGCAGGACACTGCCCTCGACACCAACATTGTTGAGAGCAAAAATTCCCAGAGTGATGAAGCCCAAATGGCTGATACTGGAATAGGCCACCAACGCCTTAAGGTCTTTCTGTGCGACGGCGATCCACGCCCCATAGACGATTCCAATAGCGGCTAACGCTCCAATAACAAGGCCCATTTCTTCCACTGCGTCCGGAAATAAGGGAAGACAAAACCTGAGAAACCCGTAGGCTCCGGTTTTGGACATGGCCCCCGTTAAAATAATCAGCGTGGGAATCGGGCAGGCCACATAAGTATGCGGCAACCAACTGTGGAACGGGAATACCGGCACCTTGATGGCAAATGCGAGAAAGAAAAACAAAAACATCCATGTCTGGGATGCCGGGTCTATTTGGGTGTGCACCAGGGTCTGGATATCAAAGGTCAATTCCTTGGTAGCTTCAAAATGCACCACGCTGATACCGATAATGGCCACCAGCATCAACAGACTGCCTACGAGCGTGAACAACACGAATTTCGTCGTCGCGTAAACCCGCTGGCCCTCTCCCCAGAGGCCAATGAGAAAATAAGTCGGAACCAGCATCAACTCCCAGAATACGTAGAACAGGATGGTGTCCAAAGCCACGAAAACACCCAGCGTCCCCGCTTCCAAAGCCAGCATCAAGGCAAGAAAATTTCTCAAGCCATTTTTCTGCTTTAAAGAATAGATGATGCCAATCCCGGACAAAAAAGTTGTCAGGATCACCAAAAGCAGACTGATGCCATCGACCCCCACATGGTATTTGATATTCAGCATGGACACCCACAGGAGGGAGGCCTCAAACTGCATCCCTGGGTTGGTAGAGTCGAATGCCAAAAGGAGCCCCAGAGACAGCAAAAAACTAAACCCTGCCGCGCCCAGAGCAACCATGCGGATCAGTGCTTTATTGTCTTCCTGCAAAAACAGAAGGACCAACGCCGCAATGAGGGGTGTGAATACGATGAGTGTTATCATTTTATCTCTACAAGAAAACTACAAACATCAAAATGGTGACCATTCCGACAACCATGTTCAGCGCGTAAGTTCTTACTTTCCCCGACTGCCAGAGACTGATGCCCCGGCTGACTTCGCGCACCTGCGCCGCCGTTTCATCGACCGCTCGATCGATCCCTTCCTTCTCAACTTTTTGCTCCAGGAAAGCGCCAATGGCCCGCATCGGCTTGACGATCAGAAAATCGTAAATTTCATCAATATAGTATTTGTTGATCAATAAATCGTAGAGCGGCGCCAACGCCTGTTTGGCAAATTCCAGTTTATCGTGACTGGTCAGGTAGATAACGCCCGCAGTCAGAATGCCACCGATACCAACTATGACGGCAATGGTCTCCAGCATCGCGTCTTCATAGTGGTGCGCTTCGCCTCCAAAAACCGGAGCCAAAAACTGATCCACTCCATGTGCGGCAAAGCCCATGAGCAAGGCAAAAAAAGCAAGGATCACCAGCGGCACAGCCATGAGCATCGGCGATTCGTGCGGGTGCGCGTCGGGATCACTCTGCTTGCCAAAAAACGTATAAAAATAAACTCTAAAAATATAGAACGCCGTCATGCCTGCCGTGACCAACGCGATCGCCCAAAACACGATATTCCCCATTTCCGCATGATAGGCACTCATGATGATGGCTTCCTTGCTGAAAAAACCGCTGGTCAGGGGAAATCCCGACAGGCAAAGAGCGCCGATCAAAAAAGTGATATGAGTCAGCGGCATTGAAAACCGCAGTCCTCCCATTTTGCGGATGTCCTGCTCTCCGTTCAATCCGTGAATAACGCTGCCGGCGGCCAAAAACAGCAAGGCTTTAAAAAATGCGTGAGTCATCAAGTGAAACATTCCCAGGCTGAACACGCCGAGGCCCATGGCAAGAAACATGTACCCCAGCTGGCTCATGGTGGAATAGGCGATGACGCGCTTGATATCGTATTGCACCATGCCCATGGAGCCCGCGAAAATAGCCGTGATGACCCCGATCCCCGCGACAAAGTCCATCGTGTAGGGAGCCAGTTCGTACAGAACATGACAGCGGGCGATCAGATAAACGCCGGCGGTGACCATCGTAGCGGCATGGATCAGGGCGCTGACCGGAGTCGGCCCTTCCATCGCGTCGGGAAGCCAGGTGTGCAGAGGAATCTGCGCCGACTTGGCGAACGCGCCCACCAGCAAAAGCAGGGTGATCAACAACACCGTATCGTCATTGGGGAGAAATTTACCCGGAGCGGCGGCGAACACGTCCATGTAGCTGATGGACCCAAAGGAGTTGAATATAACAAATGCCGCGATCACCATCCCCACATCGCCAATGACGTTCATGACAAACGCCTTGCGTGCCGCCAGCACCGCACTGGTCTTATGCCTCCAGAAACCGATCAAGAGATACGACGCCAGGCCGACAAACGCCCAGCCGACAATCAGAAAAAAGAAATCGGCGGCGGCTACCAGGAGCAACATCGAGAAAATGAAAAGATTCAAATAGGCGAAGAACCGCGTGAACTCCGGGTCATCCTCCATATAGCTGAGCGAATAAACATGGATCACGAAACCCACGCCGGTGACGATCAGAAACATGAAGACGGAAAGCGGATCGACCAAAATCGCGAGATCCAGTTTGAAGGTCCCTGAGGATATCCATTGATACAGCGATTCCACGTGCCCCAGCCGATCTTTTGGAGCCAATGCCAATAAGTCGCTCAAAGCAAACAGCGCGGTCAGAAATGACAAGCCGACGGTGGCGCAAGCGGCTTTACCGGCGATGATTTTGGGAATTTTATTTCCAAACCAGCTCAAACCCACAAAACCGAGCAGGGGAAGGATCAAAATAAGCCAAGCGTAGAAAAACAATGGTTCTATCCCTTCAATACGTTAATGTGATCGACGTTGAGATCGTGCCGTGTCCGGAATATTGTGAGGATGATCGCCAAACCCACCACGACCTCCGCCGCGGCGACGGTCATGATGATGAGGGCAAAAATCTGTCCATCCAGGGTTTTTAGAAAACTGGAATAGGCAATCAATAAAAAGTTCACGGAGTTCAACATGAGCTCCACGGACATGAACATAATGAGGGGATTTCTTCGTATGAGAAACCCGGCGGCCCCGATGCAGAAAATGGCCGCACTGACAATGAGAACAAATTGGCTTCCCATAATTACTTTACGCGCCTCCTGGCGGGTGAATAGGAAAACTTGGCCAGACAAATAATTCCGATCGTGGCAACCAGTAAAAGGGTGGAAGCCAGCTCAAAGGGTATCAGATGACGGCTGAACAACTCGACTCCAATTGCTTTGGCACTGCCAATGGCTGCCAGAACATCAGGAGTCAGGTTTCCTTGAACGGGTTTGGTCGTCCCCACTCCTGCCGCCAGCAGAAGCTCACCGAACAAAAGAAACACGAACGTAAAAGCGCCGGAACGTTGAATCGAAGGTTCCACAATCTCCTTTTTGCCACCCAGAAGTGCAATGATAAACAAAAACAGGATCATCACCGCTCCCGCATAAACAATGATCTGCACGGCGGCGATAAATTCCGCATTGTAGAGAAGAAACAGAAGAGCCAGGCATATCATATTGCCGATCAGGTACAAGGCAGAGTAAATTGGGGAGGCACATAGAATCACGCCAAGGGATGCCAGCACCGCAGTGGCCCCCAGCAACATAACAACAACCTCGTAGGTGATTTCAAACATGTAACGCTCCTGAATACTTTCCTAACTTATTTATTGACGCGCTCGGTATTGCCCAGAATATTGACCCGGAACTGATTGGGTTCGGGATAAACCAATAAATCCTGTTTCGTCGCGATGTATTTATCGCGATCGTAGTCGGCCAGTTCGTAATGCTCGCGCAACACCACCGCATCCACCGGACAAGCCTCTTCGCAATAGCCGCAGTAAATACAGCGGAGCAGATTGATTTCATAAACCGCAGCGTAGCGCTCTCCGGGAGACACCCGGTTCCCTTCGGTATTCTCAGCGGACACGACGTGAATGCACCCCACCGGACAGTTGATCGAGCAGAGACTGCATCCCACGCAACGTTCGAGACCATTTTCATCGCGGTTCAAAAAATGACGGCCCCGGTAGCGTTCCGGCATGGTCCGCTTTTCCTCCGGGTACTGAAAGGTCACGGGTTTGGTGAGCATGTTTTTAAAGGTGATGCTCAAACCAATCAATAAATTTTTAATTCCTGCTACGGCGGTTTGTATCATAAAGTCCCTTGATGGGTCATCACATCACTTTAATGACTGCGGTCACCAACAAATTAAATAAACACAACGGTAGAAGAACCTTCCACCCGAAAGTCATCAACCGGTCGTAACGAATTCTTGGAAAAGTGGATCTCAGCCAGATAAAAACACACAAGAGAAAAAACACTTTTCCGGCAAAAGCCAGAATCGGCCAAACGGGAATCCCGTAGGAATTCCATCCACCGAGAAACAACAGCGTCACCATCGCGCTCATGGTGACCATGTTCACGTATTCGCCCATGAAGAACATGGCGAATTTCATGCCTGTATATTCCGTATGAAATCCCGCTACCAGTTCCTGCTCGGCTTCCGGCAAATCAAACGGCGCCCGGTTGGTCTCCGCCACGCCGGCAATGAAGAAAAGCAGAAACGCCAACGGTTGCATCAAAATAAAGGGAACAGTCTTTTGGCTTTCGACCAGGTCGATCAGGTTCAAGGAACCGGCCAAAACAATCACGCTTAAAGCCGAAAGGCCGAGTGTCAATTCATAACTGATCATCTGCGCTGACGATCGCAACCCGCCCATCAGCGAATATTTGTTGTTAGACGACAACCCTGCAAGCACCATCCCGTAAATGCCCATCCCGGAGATCGCGAAAACAAACAATATTCCGGAATTGATATTGGCGCCCCACAACCCGATGGTCTGCCCGAATACGGTGAAAGAATCTCCAAAGGGAATCACCGAAAACGTGACAATGGCGGTGAACACGACAATCGCCGGCGCCAGGTGGTATAAAAACTTGTCCGCCGAACTCTGGATGATCGACTCTTTAAACAACAGCTTGATAGAATCGGCAATCGGCTGACAAAGCCCAAACGGGCCCACACGGTTCGGACCCAGTCGCACCTGAAACCGTCCCATCAACCGACGCTCCAGCCATACCAAAAGCGGAACAACCGAGAGCAAGCCCACGGCGATCACCACGGCTTTAACGGTGCCGATGATAAACCCCGCCTGCAATACCGGATCTAAAAATTCCAGAATGTCATCCAACAAAACAAGACTCCATGTAACAACCCCACTTAACAACCCTTATCTTCAATTCTTGCGGATTTCCACCCAGCTGACGGCATCCGCGCCATTTACCAATCCTAAAACATCCTGTTCATCTGAAACTCTGGGAAGCACCACACCGCCGGGATTGCAGCGGTTGGAAATTTCCACCTGCGCCTCGACTTTGGCATCCCCCGAAATCACGATCACATCATCGTCATCCTTCAACCCCAGCTTTTTAGCGTCTTCTTCATGCAGATGCACGATCGACGATTTGAACTGATGCGCCAGAGTGGATGAGGCATCCAGAATTTTGTCATGCGCAAAGAGATAATTTGCAATTCGCAGTTTCAAAAGGGAATCGCCCTTCGGGCTCTGTGCTTTTGCCGCTTCCGGGGACGCGCCATTACTGCTTTCGGCGGAAGTCCGGGCCATCCCCTCTTTCTTAATAGACTTTTTGCTGATTTCATTGTATCCGCGAACCTTTTTGGCAATCTCATCGGTGACGCTGAAGGACGTGATGTAATTGCTTTCATCCCCCAGAGTTTTGGCCATCATGGAAATAATTTTCCAATCAGGAGGATGTGTTGTTTTCAGCCCGCCTTTTCTAAACTGTACGCGCCCACCTATATTCGTGGTGGTTCCCTCATCGTACCCAGGGCCATTGGAAGGCAATACAATATGAGCCAGTTTAGAGGTTTCGGTTTCACAGATGTCGTGAACGATCAGCAGATCGATTTTTTTGAGCGCCTCTTCCACTTGTTTGCCGCCGGGAAAATCGACCACCGGGTTCGCGCGATAGACAAGAAGCGCTTTCAATTCTCCCGATGCCGCTTTATGAATCATTTCCAGCGCGGACAATCCAGGAGTCAAAGGAGCTTCGTCACCCCATTGCTGTTTGATGGCCTCATTATCGGCAAGAGACACACCGCCCGGATAATAATCCGGCAAAATTCCCATATCGAGAGCGCCCACTGCATTGGTATGAGGTGCGGCGGGAATAGCCCCGCATTCAATATCAGGAATCTTTTGAATCTCAGACAACAGATGTTTGAGGACATCCACTGATCGCCCAGTCAATGCGGCGGGATTATAAACCACCGTCACCTTTTTATTCGACTTCAACATCTCGACCAAGGCATTCATCTGCTCGGCTTCAATGCCGGTTTCTTTGGCGTCGCTCCCTTTTCCCGAAAGGCACCCGGCCAATGCAGAGAACACCTGAGCGTCTGTGCCGATGTTGTATCGCAAAGAAAGATGCGCGTATTTGTCCATAAGGGTGCTTTGATCATTCAGCACCGCAAGTTTCACGCCTTGTCGAGACACCACTTTTTTGATTCGCAAATCAAGAATCGGCAGTTCTTCCGTTGGGTCGCTGGCGATCAGCAAAACCAGGTTCGAGGTCTCAATGTCGCTGAAATCATAATGGTCAATGGGCAGTCCTGGCGACTCGGCATAAACTTTGTGGTCGATGTTATTGGTACCAAACCCGAAGCGGAATAATTTTTGATATAGATAAAGCTCTTCATTGGTCCCATAGGGCGAACCTATGAAGCCAACGCTTTGGGGCCCATGTTCGTCCACAATTTTCTTGATTGCATTGGCAGTTCGTTCAACGGCATCTTTGACAGAGGGCGTCTTGACGCCTCCATCCAATACGGTCAGGGTCGCTCCTTCATGGTCCACGCCGCCGCGGACTTCCTGAATCCGGTTTTTGCCTTCGAGAAAATCATATCCCCAGCGGGCCTTGTCGCAAATCCATCCATCGTCCACCAGGTCGTTGGGACGAGACTCCATTCGCATGAATTTATTTGTGCGCACTCCCATCGTCATATTGCAGTTACAACCACAATGGGCACACAGAGTATCGGAATTGGTCAGGTCCCAGGTCCGGGCTTTGAATCGAAACTGCGTATTGGTCAGCGCGCCGACCGGGCAGATGTCAATCACATTTCCAGAAAAGCGGGTGTCGTAAGGCTCGTTATTGAAGGTTCCGACTTCATTATTAAACCCCCGGTTGTTCATGACCAAGGTATTATCCTGCTCAATGACTTCACTGTAGCGCGTACAGCGCTGGCAGGCGATGCACCGCTCGCGATCCAGGGTGATCACTGGGCTTAAAGGATTGGCCTTCACATTATGGGCGCGGTTAAATTCCATCCGCGTATCACCGGGACCGTACTTGAATGTGTTGTTTTGCAGAGGACATTCCCCGCCTTTGTCACAGATGGGACAATCGAGCGGATGGTTCAGCAAGGTGAATTCCAATACCCCTTGTTGCGCTTTTTCCACTTTAGGCGTGGTGGTTTTGACGACCATGTCCGGCCCCACATCCATGGTGCAGGCGGTCATCAATTTGGGCATCTTTTCTACTTCCACCAGACACATGCGGCAACAGCCCAGTGGCCCCAGCTTTTCGTGGTAGCAAAAAACGGGAATCTCGATACCAACCGTCCTGGCCGCATCCACCACCTTGGTGCCTTTGGGAACGGTGACCGATTGACCGTCTATGGTTAATGTGATCTGCTCATCTGCCATGATTATTTATATCCTCAGACGGCGGACTCAGCCGTCATTTGTCCAATTAGTTCTTCATAGTCGGCGCGGAAATGCTTGATACTGCTGGCCACCGGCCCTACCGCCGCATCTCCCAGCGGACAAAAACATTTAAAACTCATGTTGTCGCAAATATCCACCAGCTTTTCCACCTGCGCCATCTGCCCCTGTCCTATGTGGATCTGGTTCAACAACTGCCACATCCAGCGGGTGCCTTCCCGGCAGGGAGTGCATTTTCCGCACGATTCGTGCTTGTAAAAACTGGCCAGTCTCAAAGTCGCCTCCACCACGTTGACGGTGTGATCCATCACGATCAACGCGCCGGAGCCCAACATACTCCCCGCCGCTTGCAAAGACTCATAATCATAGGGCGTATCTACCAGATCCGCAGGCAACATCGGAACCGAAGAACCACCGGGAATAAAGGCTTTCAACCGATTGTCGTCGCGAATGCCTCCCGCGATATCATAAATAATTTCCCGGACCGTCGTCCCCATGACAATTTCATAATTGCCGGGCTTTTTAACATGGCCCGAAACGCTGACCAGTTTGGTCCCCTTGCTTTTTTCCGTGCCCAGGGCCGCGTACTGCTCCGGGCCCTCGTTCACAATGTTTGGAACAACACAAAGCGTCTCAACGTTATTGATGATCGTGGGTTTGGCATACAGCCCCTGAACGGCTGGAAATGGCGGTTTCATTCGCGGTTCGCCGCGCCCGCCCTCAAGCGAGTTGAGCAACGCCGATTCTTCCCCGCAAATATAAGCCCCGGCCCCAAGATGGGTGTGAATGTCCAGATTAAAACCTGAACCTAATATATTTTTACCGAGATAGCCTTTGGCGTGGGCTTCTTGCAGAGCTTTATCCATAATCTCGCACAGATCGTAAAACTCGCCGCGCATATAAATATAGCCGGTTTCGATCCTGCACGCATAGGAGCAGAGAATCATCCCCTCGATGAGAAGATGCGGATTCTTGAGCAACAGCTCACGGTCCTTGCAGGTTCCGGGCTCACTTTCGTCGGCATTGCAACAAAGGTAACGGGGAAATACATCCTTGGCCAGGAAACTCCATTTCAACCCGGTGGGAAACCCGGCGCCGCCGCGACCGCGAAGCCCGGACGCTTTGACCATTTCTATGATTTCCTCCGGCTCCTTGGCAAAAGCTTTTTTCAGGCTTTTGTAGCCGCCTTCTTTTTCATAAACCGCAAGCGTGTGCAGGTTCTTTTTATTTATATTTTTAAATAGAATCTGTGTCATGAAATTTCTAGTCCAGGGAATCCAGGATCTGATCGATTTTTTGGGTGGTCAGGTTTTCATAAAACGTATCGTTGATTCGCATCATCGGCGCCCCTGAACAGGCCGCGAGGCATTCCTCCCGGTGCAGGGTGAACTTTTCATCCGTCGTGGTCTCTCCCACTTTGATGTTCAGTTTATTCGCAGTGTGTTCCAAAAGAGCATCGCACCCATTCAACTGGCAACTGATATTGATGCAAAACAAAATCATATATCTGCCCACCCGCTCGGTGGAATACATCGTATAAAAGGAACTGACCGATTGCACATACGCCGGAGAAAGATCCAGCCGCCGTCCAATTTCCCGCATCGCATCCGGGCTGACATATCTTTCCTGCCTTTGCACAAGCGTCAACAGCGGCAACAATGCAGAGCGTTTGTGCTCCGGCGGATACTTCTTGAGTATCGCTTCGATTTTTTTTTCATCCTCTTTTGTAAACGCGAACATCAGCGGTCCACCTCCCCCATCACGATATCAATGCTCCCAATGATCGCAACCACATCCGCAATAAAAGAACCACTCATCATTTGACACATTCCCGGAATCGCCATAAACGAAGGAGCGCGGAGCTTCACCCTGTACGGGACATTACTGCCATCGCTGACAATATAAAACCCCACTTCGCCGCGTGGACCTTCCGTTGGCACATACGTCTCGCCTCTGGGAACGCTGACCCCTTCTGACACCAATTTGAAATGGTGAATCAAGGATTCCATGCTGGTGTGCAGGGTGTCTCTTTCAGGAAGCGATACTTTATTATCCTGCACTTTATAAGGACCGTCCGGCAGGTTGTTCAACGCCTGCGCCACGATGCGCCGGCTCTGCCGCAACTCTTCCACCCGCATCAGGTAACGGTCGTACACGTCTCCATTCTTGCCGACGGGAATGTCAAACTCAAAATTTTCGTAGCCACCGTAGGGCCGCTTTTTACGGAAATCAAAATCCACTCCCGAGGCGCGAAGCGCAGGGCCGCTCAAGCTCCAGTTGATGGCTTCTTCCCGTGTCATCACCCCTACCCCTTGAGTCCTATCCAGCCAGATAGGATTGTGGGTGAGCAGTCGTTCGTATTCGTCTATCTTGGCGGGCAGGTAATCGATGAACTTGCGTACCTTGCCCAACCATTCAGGAGTGGCGTCTTTCATCACCCCGCCAATGCGGATGTAACTGGTCATCATACGTACGCCGGAAATTTCCTCGTTGAGATCAAGGATCATCTCCCGCTCCCGCCAGCAATAGAGAAACACAGTCATCGCGCCGATATCGAGCGCATGCGTGGCCAGCCAGACCAGATGACTGCCGATCCTGGCCAGCTCGCACATGATGACGCGCAAATACTGCGCCCGTGGCGGAATTTCACATTGCAAAAGTTTCTCGGTCGTCAGGCAAAAAGCAAGGTTGTTCTGCGGCGGGCTCAGGTAGTCGAGCCTGTCAGTCATGGGGATGACGTGGACGTAACGTTTGTTCTCCGAAGTTTTTTCGATCCCGGTATGGAGATAACCGATTTCAGGTTCGGCGGAAACGACGATTTCGCCATCCATTTCCATGATCACCCGGAACACTCCATGCGTACTGGGATGCGACGGCCCCATATTGAGGGTCATCGTATCCTTATCGCGCTCCAGCAGACCTTGTTCGGTAACGCTCATTTATATATAGAACCTGACAAGAGGTTTAAAAATTCTTAGTTCACTGATGGTCATGCAAATTTTACCGGGTCGGGGGTTTGGATTTTACCAGTTCACTCTTATAATCACGATTGTGAGAAAACGCCACATCTTCCGTCGTCAGCGGATAATCCCTTCTTAAAGGATGCCCCTCCCACTCTTCGGGCATAATGAGGCGCTTCAGATCAGGGTGACCGGGAACATCGAACCCCAACATATCAAAAAGCTCGCGCTCCGGGTAAAGAGCGCCTTTCCATAAGTCCGACACCGTCGGAACCGAAGGGTTTTCTTCCTCCAGGCCAACACGAATACGAACGGAGTGATTATGTGCAAACGAGTGCAATTCGTAGACAGCTTCAAATCGAGGTTCACGATCCTGATCGAGATAATCCACGCCGCGAATATCGGACAGATACTCCATCCGCAGATCGACATCTTCTTTCAGAGCTTGCGCTACTTTATGCAGGTTTTCCTGAGACACAAATATTACAGCGTCACCGAGGTGCACTTCTGCGCTCTGAATATCGCCTCCCAAAGACGATTGAATTTTCTCAATCAACTCCTCGGACGTCATGCCACCCTCTTTTTCGCGTTGCCCGTACCCGCTTCCTGCATTATTTTTTCCTGCAATTTGATGATGCCATAAAGAAGAGCTTCTGGACCGGGGGGACAACCGGGAACATAAACATCTACCGGAACCACGCGATCGACGCCCTGCACAATGGAATAATTATTGAAGATACCACCACAGGAAGCGCACGCCCCCATGGAGATAACCCACTTGGGCTCCGGCATCTGATCGTAAATGGTTTTGAGTATCGGGGCCATTTTCTGTGAAACCCGCCCCGAGACGATCATCAGATCCGCCTGTCGTGGAGAAGCGCGAAACACTTCCGCTCCAAACCGGGCCGCATCCCACCTGGAATTGGCCATGGCCATCATTTCAATGGCGCAACAGGCGAGGCCAAACGTCGCAGGCCAGAGCGCATTTTTCTGAGCCCAACCCACCACCTTGCCGAGCTTGGTGGTTAGAATACTGTCGTAGACCGCTCCCGCATAATCATGATTGAGCGATTCCACCGCCTCTTTGACATTCAACTTTATATTGTTTACTTCGGTCTCAAACGCTTCGACCGCAGAGTCAATCAATCCCATTCCAAACCTCCTCGACCCCAGACATAGACATAGGCCACTCCAAAAATAGTAATAAAAACGACCATTTCGATCAGTCCAAACAGCTTGAGCTGATCGAGAGCCACCGCCCAGGGATACATAAAAACCACCTCGATATCAAAAATGATAAAGAGCATGGCTATGGTTGCAAAACGGACAGGATATCTTCCCTTGGCTTCTTCGCGCGGGATGATACCACACTCATAAGGAATTAATTTTTGGGGGGTTGGGTTCCTGGGTCCGAGAATAGTGGAAAGCGCCAAAAGGGCTCCGACCACAACCAGAGCGACGACCGCAAATACAGAAATGAAAAAATATTCCGTCATTTAATAAAGGTCCTTACAATTCTTATTAGAAGAATCCATTGTATGAACAATTCTCCAATCAGATTTGCTTGCCAGGTTAATCAAAAAATAGACTTAAATGCCGAAATTTAATTCGCAGGACAGTCGTGTGCCAGCAATAACATCGGGTTATGTTAGCACTATCCCATTCGCTGAATGAAACAAAGCGATTGGAGTGGGATTATATCAGCCTTCGACCCCCTGTCAATACGTGATTGGAAAGAAAAAAAACGCTGTAAAATAGAAGGTTGGCCTTCACCTGGCTCCATTTATTTTCAATGACATTGAGGAGTTTGGGAAGAGATCAATTCAGATGTGAGACAATAAATCTACCACACAAATGATACCTAAAAAAACAGTGTTGCAAACAGGCGGGGCTTGGCGACTAAACCCAGAAATATTTAGAAAACAATAGAATGGGAATTTTAGAGGTGAGGTTCGAGGTCTGATGGGTTTATCAGTCGTGACACGACACTCGAGTCACAACACTCACTCCCGGTATTCAATGTGCAGGCGATAGATGAGGCCGGTTCGGTTGTCTTCGGGAGTTTCGGCGTCCGGTTTGGCGAAGGATATAAGCTCGAATGAGATGGTGTTCTCACCATCTTTGACGTATTTTTCAATATCGATGATAAACGGATCTGGATAATCCGACCCGCCATATTCCTGTTTTAACCCGACATCGTTGACGGTGATGTGACAGGCGTCATCGGAACGCAGGAACAACTCGCCACGAATCAACGCCCCCTTCCTTCCGGGAGGAATACTGAATTTCACGCAAAATTTGTTTTGACTGCCGGTTTTCGCTTCTTCCAGAGTCACCGACTCGCGTATCCAGATCCAATGGCTTCCCTTGATTCCCTGCCAACTCGGGTCCATCTGGGCAATGGAAGCCGGACGCCAGCTTCCCGTCTCGACATCGTAAAATTCCGTTTCCCTGCCGCTGGCAAACACCAGGGTTTTGGTTTTGGAAGCCAGGGATTCAGCGGGAGCGAGGTCCACCGGCTTGCTTTTCTCCCACATCAGGTCGTTCATTTCCTTCCAATAATGATACATCCCGTTTCTTTTGTTAACGACCAACATGCTTGGACGGGGTGTGGTGCGCCCCAGGTACGGGCCGATATCGGCAAGGATGATCCCACTGGCGTCGCCGGAATCCACCGAAATAAATGAATGGGACGGAATAGTATCGTAGGTATGAACGATCAACTTGCCGTTTGAGGAGGATGCCCCTGAAACCTCTGCGATTTCATCCGCAACTTTCTGTAAAAGCAGGAGCGATGTTTTGATTTCGTTGAGAAAGGTATTTTTTCCCCCGCCCTGTTGGGTGATGAGACTCACCACGGGAGAATTGGGGTCCATTAGCAAAAGCTTGACGTGGATGCCACTGAGCACTTTTTCCTTGAGAAGTTCCCGGCTGGAGGTGGAAATAGACAGCAGCGACGACCCGCCGATGAAAATTTCCCGCTTTACGTTTTTAAACAGGCCTTCAAAAGAAGTCGCCTGCCCCAGTTCCGAACGATTCTTGTAAATACCTTCAATGCCTAATCGAACCGCATCCGGATTCAAAAGTTCCTGCAGGGCATCCTTGTACTCCTTAAAGGTCAGCTCTCGCAAAAAAACTTCATAGCCGAAGGAGACGATGCCGATCAGAGAGATCAGCAGGGAAAACTCTTTGATGGGATGCAGCCAGATATTATCGGACGCGAGAAAATGATCGGCGGTAATATAAGCCGATCCGCCAAGCAAAAAAATGACCAGTGCAAGAAAAACGATGCGATCCTGCACCCACCGCTTAATATTTGGCCCGCTCTTGGTTTTTTTTTGCATAGTACCCTTCTATCAACAAACGATTAACGCCCAATCAGACTGATTTAAATTAAGGGCACTTCTAAAAATTGACAACGGCACCGAATCGCCAATTCAAAGAAGCGTCTTTTGTTTTAGCAGGACAGGCGACCTACCCTTAAAGGTTATACGGAAGTGCGGAATTTAATTCCGCCTTTCCAGCCTGTCCGCACGGGCTGGAAAGCCCGTGCCACTGATTTAAGTAAATTTTGCACACGATTCTATTTTCTGTAAAAACTAATATTTAGAGATGCTCTTAATTCAATCCGCACCCGTCCAAGCGCTTGATATTACCTGAAATCTTTTTTTATCACAATGAACATTATGGTTTCAGAAGGCTACATTTAATCGGTCTTAACTCAAGCCGGATTTTCTACGGGTCCACCAATCGAGCATGAGAACCCCCACCAGCAGACCGTAGGCCCACCAGTTGTTCCACAATGAAAACGTTTTTCTTTTGGTTTGCACCAGGACCTCCGGGTTTTTAAACTTGTAGTTCGTCAGATCTATAGTTTCGTCCAGCACCACGTATTGACCGCCAGTGATCTCGGCCACATTTTTCAACAAGGCGTCGTTGACCAGGGGCTTGTCGAATTCGGCATTGTCTCCCAAAACACCGAAGCTGATCGCATCGGAGATTTTTTCCCCTTTACGGTCCACTTCGACTTGAACTGAATAAAACCCTGACCGGTCAGGAAGAAATTGAAAACCCCCGTCGCCGTTTTGATCCGATTCCAACAATTGCTTTTCGCGCTCGCCGGTGACTTTAACAACTGTCAGGTTCACCTTTTCTCCAGCCGAGGGTGTGTAGTCTTCCTTAAGAATATTGAATTTGATGAGAACCTCTTCGCCTTCCCGGTATCTTTCCCTGTCCGTTTCCAACCGTAGCAGACGGGTCTCCGGAGCGTGAGTCATCCAGGCAATCACATTATTCCAGAATCTCTGGTAATACCTGCCACTGCCCCCCTCCCCCACACTGCGAAAATTCCAGTTCCAAGACGAATCAGTCGCCAGCACGACGCTTCGGCCTTTCCCTATTTGAGCGGCAACTAAAACAGGATGGGACGGCTTGCCCTCGGCGGTTCTATATTCGGCCAAAACGTTGGCATCGGGTTTCGGTACGAGACCCAGATTCAAACCGCTTAACGGGGGAAGAGATTGCCAGGTTTTTTGGTTGGACTCCGCTTGCTTTTCCAGACGCAGGATGGGGTGGTGCAGCAATGTTTTCCCCAGCACGGGACGAAACTCCTCATTCAAGTACTCCTTCACTCCCCGTTGCATGTTGACCGGCAAAATGTCTTCAATGGGAGTCCGTTCATAACCTCCCCCCTGGAAGGATAGCTCGCCGCCAATCATCAAAAACGCTCCGCCTTTCAACACGTAGTTTTTGAGATTGCTGAGCAAACTTTTGTCGATGAACGACTCAAACCGAAAGTTCTGAAAAATGATCAAATCGAACGAATTGAGATAATCGCTGAACAGCAAGTTGGAAGGAAAAGGAATCAGACTGAGTTCCGAGGTTGGCGCCCCCACATCGTCGCCCAGCGTTCTGAGAATGAAAAAAGACAACAGGTCCACCTTGGGGTTGCTGACCAACACCTCACGCAGATAACGGGAATCCCAGGAAGGCCGGCCATTGAGATGCAGCACACGGGTACGATCGCGGATGACCTTAATCTGAAAATCTTTTTGGTTGTTGGTCGTAATGGATTCCCCCGCAAACAGTGGAACGGACAGGGAATAAACAGGGTTGCCCAGGGTCTTGGGAGTGAACTGCAAGTCCACATTATAGAGAACCTGATCTTCCCGAACCTCCACAATTTTCGATATGAGGATGTCGTTGCCTTCTTTCAGCACCAGCGAAACATTTTTATTGCCCATCGACGATGCGTACAGAGTGACGGCAAGATCGATCGGCTGGTGAACAAATCCGAAATCAGGCGCGTCCAGGCTTTGAATCGCCAGATCTTTAAACGATTCATTAGTACCCGCCTGAAAGGTATGAATTGGACCTTTGAATCCGGCAAGCAATTGCAAAAATTCGCTGGAAGGATCGCCGGTCCCCTGGGCCAGATCGGCGCCATCGGTAAACAGAAAAACCCCCTGCAGAGGTTTCTTTTCATAATGCTTTTTTAAATCCGAAAATACCTTGCTGAAATCGGTGTTCGGCGTCCGGGGTTGGTATCGTTCCGTCAAATTGTCGTCGGCGATGGAATCGATATGATCAGAGACAAAAAAGGTCTCGACGTTGTAATCCTTTTTTAAACTGTCAAAATATTCCCGGTTCGCCAGAATCGTCTTTCGTACCAGGTCGATTCTCGTCTCCTCAGTGGGAAACGTTTTAATGGCCATGCTTTTGCTGTCATCCAGCAAAACCGCAATGGAATTTTCCTGGGAATGGCTTTTTTTTAACACCAGTTGCGGTTTGAGAAGAAGGAGAGCCAGAAGAATAAACGCAAACACTCTCAAACTGAACAGGAAAACTTTTTTCAAGCGAGAGGGGATACGGGCCATGCTGGTCCAGAAAAACCACAATGCCAGTGGAACCGCAACCGCCAGACACGTGAGAATCAGCTCAATATTTTCAGGAGCCCATTGAATGCTCCACTCGTTATATTCCGCCGGGCTGGCACCGAGGAGTTCGATGAGGAAGTTCACTTGGAGGGGTGTCTTCGCAATCTTTCGAGGATGATGGGCAGGTGCACCATGTCCTTTTTATAATCCAGAGTCAGGGAATACATGACGATGTTGACGGCCAGCCGGATGCTGCCCTGCCTTTGCGCGGTTCCACCGGCGATAATGTCATAGCTCCAATGTCCCAGTTTGTCCCTGGCCCAGGCGCCGCCGAGATCATTGGTTGAATAAACCAGAACGGTCCGGCCTTTAACTGAAATTCCTTCAAAAAAGGGATTAACAACGACACGTCCCACCGCCCGGTTGATCAGATAAAACGACCGGTAAATGGAATGGTCCCGGTTTATCTTCTGCAAGGGGATTTTTGGAAATAACCGCGACATCAACTCCCTGACCGATGCATCGAACCCTGAATTCGCTTTGGAGGAGTTGTCATCGATCAGAAGAAACCCACCAAAGCCCAGATAGTGCCTTAGTATCCGCAACTCTTTTTTATTAAAAGGATCAAACGCCGCATTTCCAGCCATATAGATAAAAGGATAGCGGTACAAGTCGGGGTCGGTGAGTTCTATCTCGACCACTTCCCGGTTGACCTCAATGGATGTTCTGCTGGCCAGTTGCGCCATCAGGCTTCTCACCGCTTCCGGTCTCGGTTTATAGTTGCCGCCACGATATTTGATTATGGGAATCGTCAGTTTGGAATCATCCGCCGACGCTTGCGGAACAAAAAATAATCCATCGGCAAATAAAACACAACCCATCATAATGTAAAAAAAAGAACGCATGATTTGAGTGTAAACAGGATTTCCTTTGTTTTCAATGAGTATCCTCAACGGGACTTTTATGAGGATAATACGGCTTCCAGATATTGAAAAAATCTTGTCTCTAACCTAAAAAATTTTGCCTAACTCGCACGCTGTTAGGTTAGACTGCGTTTGAATCAACTCGCTAAAAATAATTTCTAAATCTTCAGAAAATTAATCCCTTGAAACCACCTGTTCTGCTAAACCCCGGCCCGGTCAATGTGACCCCCAGAGTGCGGGACGCCCTACTAAGAGGCGACATGTGTCATCGGGAGGTAGAGTTTGCCGACCTGATGGGTTCGATCCGCCAAAAACTGCTGAAAGCTTTTGACATTGAGAACGAATACAGCGCGGTTCTCATCTCCGGTTCTGGAACCGCCGCTCTGGAGATGGGTGTGTCCTCCTGCCTGAGTCCAGGGAAATCCATTTTGATCATAGAAAATGGCGTATACGGCGAACGCATCTCACAAATAGCCGATATCTACGGATTTCAAAAACATGTAGTTACTTATGGCTGGGGAGAATCGCCCCGCCTGGAAGATATAGAAAATGCTTTAAGGAAACACCCGGACATTGAAGTGGTTGCTATGGTGCATCATGAAACCACGACCGGCCTTTTGAACCCGATTCAATCGGTGAGTCAACTGGCACAAAAATATGAAAAAAAATTCCTCGTCGATTGTATCAGCTCTCTGGCTGGGGATGCGTTGGACTTCAAAACCTGTCTCATAGATTTCGCCATCGGCACGGCTAACAAATGCCTCCAGGGTCTTCCCGGTGTTGCCTTTGTGCTGTTTCGCAAAAATGATCTTTGTCGGCTGAACTATATTCCCGCCCGGTCGCTTTACTTTAATCTGGTGAAACATCATGGGGCCCAGGAAGCCGGAGACACGCTGTTCACTCCGGCGGTACAAATCCATTACGCTTTCGATGAAGCGCTCGACGAATTGCTGGAAGAAACGGTCGCCGGAAGAATTCAGCGTTACAATCAGGCCGCCAATCTGTTTCGTAAAGGCTTTTCCGAAATGGGGCTGGAGTTTCTGATTCCTGAAGCCACCCGGTCCAACGGCCTCACTGCCCTTCGTCTGCCAAATGGCATCACTTATTCCGAATTGCACAGCCAGCTCAAAAACAACGGATTTGTGATCTACGCTGGCCAGGGAAATTTCATGAACCAAATTTTTCGGATTGCTAATATGGGCGACCTTAAAACCGAAGATATCAATACCTGTCTACGCATTTTAAAAGAATGCTGCTCCGCAACAATTAAATAAGGCTTAGGAACTTATGGGAATTTATGAGTTGATGCGGGAATATGCAATTGAAACCAGAGTAAGACAAGACCCTACGATGCTGACGCCGGAGTTGGGATACAGTCTCTCGTTATTTCACACCGGGCTTTTAGAGGCGGGGTTATCTCATGAGGACTCAGATGACAAGCCCTGGGTGACCGCTCCTCCGACGGATCTGGACGGTTCTCATCTCAGTTATTTTGTCGTGGCATTTCTGCCTTTCAGTTCCGTCTCTGAAAATGACGAAATAAACACCATTCTATTTGATGTGTACTCCTTTTTCAGATGGATGGATAAAAGTGGCATTGAGCACGGCTTCTCCAAGTTCAACCTCATGGCATTGATCAAGGATTTGTGTTCCATGCAGGAGCGATGCCTGCAACTCAGTCACCTTCTCGACCACGAATCCGGACGCACCCTGGAAAACCATCCAGCGATTGTTAAGACGATCAACGATATTTTTTCAGTAATTCATATCGAAAACCAAATGGTCACTCTTAAAGGCCGTAAGGAAAACGAAACAATCCATTTGCGGTTGCCTGCGGATATTCTTCCCATGATAAAACTGGACGACTCTCTGGAGCTGGTCCTGGGAGACACCTCAGAGAGCTGGGTGCTTCTGGAAGCGGGACAGGTCTTCCCGGCATTTCCCACGTAATAATTGCCCTGAGAGCCAGACTTTTTTACCGTTTCAGCATTAAAAGAAATCATCCCCTATTATGGACACCGGATTTCAAAAAGATTTTCCCGCTATAAAAGCCAACTATCGTTTCACCAAAGAGGATGAAGCTTTGCTGTTGCAAATGAAACCGCAACTGGAATCATCCGCCGATGAATTCCTGGAAGGGTTTTACGAATTTGTCTGGAGTTTTGGAAAAACAGCGGATTTTTTAAAAGATGAAGCGGTTCTCACCCGGCACCGCAGTAAAATCCGCCAATGGTATCTGGATCTTTTCGGCGGCGCTTATGGCATCTCCTATTTCCTGAAGCTTTATAAAATAGGAGAAATCCATGTCAAACTCGGTCTTCCCACCCATTATGTCAATGCGGCGTTCAATTACGTTCGGGTTTTTACCCTGGGTCGCGTCAACCAACAATTTAGTAATGAGGCGGATTTAACCGACAGATTCAAGGCCATTGAGAGGATTCTCGATATCAATCTGGATGTGCTGACCAGTTCTTATCGAGAGGAGGAGATGAGCCGCTATTTATCCCTCTCCAGCATTGAAAAGACGTTATTGGGATTCCTGAAAAAAACCAGTTCCTATTTTAATTATCTGCTGGCAGTCGCGTTGGTGATGGTGGCATTTTTTGCCATCGGCTTGTTCGGATACGATGTCTATCTGCTGTTTTCCGGAAAGTCGGCTATAGAAACAGGAATTTTAACCGTTCTCGGCAGTCTCTTGATCCTGTGGGCGGCCATCGAGTTGATCCATGAAGAGATGAATCACCTGCGTGGCGGCAAATTTGCTCTGGAGGCCTTCATCGTCCTCGCTATCGCGGCTCTCATCCGCAAAATTCTCATTTTCTCACTTTCTACTACAAAAACGATGGATGTCTTGCTGTATGGAGTGTTGGTGCTCTGTCTGGCGCTGGCCTACTGGCTGATTGTGCATCGATTCACCCCCGCGAAACGATAACCAGCCGGGGGCTGGACCCAATATTTACGCGCGATGGGTTTATGGCTAACTAAACCCTACTTCGTGCCGAATAAAAGACCTTTGATAAATGATCGTCATTGCGAGCATGGCGAAGCAATCCAGAAAACCTGGATCGCCGCGCCGCCTATAGCGGCTCGCGATGACGAGATTAACGATTTGCAGATAGCACTGGTAGTTGGACGGTCAACTCTACCAAAAGAACCTGGCAATAAAGATGGACTCCTTATTCACCAATTTAACGACAGGCTCCAAACAGGTGCACACCCCTAACGGTAATCCCCGGTCAAATTGAAACCCGCCCAATAAGAAGGATGCGGATACAGCCGCTTCACCAGGAGCTGGGCTTTACGTAGACTTTCCGCTTTCGTTTCCTGTGCATAGTTGCGGTAAAAATGTTTGATGAGAATCGCGGTTGAAATATCGCTGACCCGCCACAACGACGACAAAATGGAGTGCGTTCCGGCATAGATAAATGCCCGGTTCAGACCCACCAGTTCATCTCCGCCGGTGATCTGGCCCAACCCCGTCTGGCAAGCGCTCAGGGTGACGATATCCGCTTTGATATTGAGGGAAAACACCTCATTGACCTCAAAGTTTCCATCCGCCGCCGTGTCCTTGGTCAACTTCAGCGATGAAAACAGAGGGTTGATCGGGTCGAACTCGCCGTGGGAAGCGATATGAATGATCTGATAATCCCCGATGTGTTCGTTGAGCCAGCTTTCGGTAGCTTTTTCTCGTGTCAGAACATCTATCTCAGGGAAATCCCATTTGATGGCGTTGGCTTCCATCTCTGCCAGAGGCAGGTCGTAATTGAGGTCACCTAAATCGGGATTCCCCAGAGCAAGGACTTTCACCGATCGCCCCTTGGCGATTTTCCTGTTAAAGGTGTATTGAAGTACCGAGGCGCTGGGTGAGAAAAACAGGGGATGTTTTTCCATCAAATAACTTTCCCCATCCCTTAAAGAAGAAAAGGAAATGTAATGCAGATGACTGTGAGGAATGATGCCTAATACCCGTTTTTCGGCAATCAAGGGGTCAATGGGCCGGATCAACCAGTTATAAAGTTGCGCGGTCTGGTCATCCAAAGGCGCTAACTGTTGCATGCGTTTGCGGTAATCCGCAATCAGCGCTCCCAGGTCCGCCTCTTTCACGGGAGTGCGCACCACCTCAATCCCACTCTGGCGGATGACCCAGGCGACCAGCTCGTTTTCAGTCACCAGGTATTCGACAAGGGCTACCTGCGGTTCCAGCAGTTTCTCCAGTTCCTTGAGAGTGATGGCCTCCACAGTGACGAAATTGGAAATTTCAGGGCTTTCTTCTTTGGCCTGAATCAACAGATCCTGATAACGACTGCGAGCTTTCACCAGATTCGCCGCAATCTCCTTGATGACTCCTTCATCCGGCCCCGACCGGGCAACGCCAAGCGCGTCTTCAATGGAACGGATCTTTTGTTTTTGATCGGTCAATTGATCGTATAGTTTCTGGCTGACATCGTTTTTCAGACTGATTCTCTGATTGCCCAAGAGGTCGATAAAACTTCTGGATTTAGCCCGCTCGGCGTAGTTAAAGGATTCCTCCACTTGTCCCAGATCCAGCAGGACGAGAATCAATTCTTTGTAAACATCCTGTTTATCGGTCAGAAAACCGTTTTGAAATTCTTCGACCTTGATCGCGGCGCGCATGCTATCGACTACCGCCACCGCCTGTTTATAGGGGTCCACGGCTTCCGCCAGTTTTCCGGCTTTTGCCAGGCAGGCTCCCTGCCCTCTCAAGGCCCGCCAGTGCACTTCGGGGATATTCAATTTCGCCGCAAGCTGGCCGGTCTCCTGAAAAACCGGAATGGCCTTTTCACATTCATTTTTTTCCAATGCCAGATGACCGGACTCGAGCATGGATTTCACCAGGTTGATCTGGTTGCCGATCTCGCGGCTCAGCTCCATCGCTTTGGCAATATGAGTTTCCGCCACATCCAATTGTTTCATGCGCATAAAACTCATTCCCAGGTTGCGGTGGGTGTACCCCTGTCCCCATTTGGATTTAAGCTGGATGTCTTTTGCCAGAGCCTTGTTGAAAAACTCGATAGACTTTTCGTATTTTTTGTCTTTGCGGTAAACCAGACCGATGTTGTTGTTGGCGGAAGCGACATCCAGAGGGGACTGAATTGCCTCAGCCAGTTCCAGACTGTGATTCAGATTTTCCAAAGCGCGTTCAGAATCGTTCAAGGTCCAGTAGATCAAGCCGAGAGTGTTGTAGATAAAAGTCTGCTGGCGTTTGTCCGCAATTGCTTCGGCAGTCTCCAGTGATTCTTTCTGGAAACGAAAGGCTTTCTGATAATTTCCCTGGAACCAGTGAGAATTCGCCTGATACAGCAGGGCCTTGGAAAGCCCCGCTTGCAGATCTTCGGCGGCGGCCAGAGACTGGGCCTGTTGATAAAAATCCAGGGCCGGGGTGAAGTCCCCCTGTTTTTCAGAGACCAATCCCAACTCCAGCAGAGTTTCCACCTTCTGCTCGTTATGTCCCAATTCCTCGAAAAGCTGATAAGCCTGCTGAAAGTATTTTTTTGCCTGCGCGTATTGGTTCAGCCGCAGATAATAAATTCTGCCGATACGCCTGAGTTCCCGCCCGCGGTTCAGGTCTTCGCCAATTTCTTCGTTCAGTTTCAGGGAAGAAGTAAATGCTTCCAGCGCTTTGTCGAAATCGAGGGCATTTTCTTCAACGATTCCAAGCGTGCTGTAATTCTCAGCCAGACGGTCCAGAATTTCGTTTTTCTCATAAATGGCCAGCGCCTCACGCAAATGGCCAACAGCTACGGGATAGTTTTCCGCTCGGGAATATAAAATTCCGAGAAAATAAAGCGCCTCCGCCCGTTCTTCAGGATCTTCTTTTTTGCGGGCGCGTGCCACCAGGTCTTCCTGGTAGCCGATGGCCTTCGGGTAATCTTCCAGGTTATAAGCGGCCTGAGCCAGGGTTTTGATGATTCTTTCAACCAGACTCTTGTCCGGCAGAAAATCCACCAGGGCGAGAGCCTTTTCCAAATGATCGATGGTTCCCAGCCAATTCTTATCCGTAAACGCCTGGGCGCCGTCTTTGGCGTTGGCCATAAAATGAGTCTGGGCGAACTCCTGTTTCTCCGCGTCCTCCATCCCTGCAAATCCGTAAAACCGATAGCCCGCCCATGCCAAGGACTCCGGGTGACGCTTGCTTATTTCCATTTGCGCCTGCCGTAACGACTCGGCCGGTTTTTCCTGACGAAAAGTTTTATAAAAAGCTCCCATCATTTCCGCGTGAATGGCGGGATCAAACGCCCCACTGCGCAAAAGAATCCCTGGATACCCCTTGCTCGTCAGGGCTTGAATCAGAGGTGCGGTGGGGGACAATCGCAGCTCTGGATGAAACTCCGGTTCGACATTATTCAAGGCGATCAGGTTTGCTTCCGAAGGTTGCATGAAAAGGTCGCGAAGCTGGACTCGCTGAAACTGATTTTGCCGTCCACCGATGCTAATAAACGAGTCCGAGGGATCAAGCCGGCCCAGGTGGGTTCGGCTGTCGATATTCACCACGCCATAATGCGGCCACACACTGCGAAAGTGATCAAGATCGGTTTGGTCTCCTGTGAGGTTGACGGCAGAAGCGAAACCGGCGGCCACCTTATCGAACCCGGAAGCGTCCACACCAAGAATGCGTGAATTGTAAAGATTTTTTTGCGATTCGGAAAAATGGTGTTGCGCTAAGGAAGAAATAAACGTCACCGGAAGCGTTTCGATCAAAGTCTTCCCGCCCGCAGGCAGGGCCGCCCAGGGAAGAAACTCCAATGCGCCATCGGCGAGGAGTGTCAATGACTGGCTCTTTTGGATAGAGTCCTGAACAGGGACTATCAGGTGCTTGGCAATCAACTTCAGATCAGAGGCTGTCGGCTCAGCGCCTTCTCTTCCCAGACGCATGATGCGCTCGGACAGTTCTGCATTTATGGCAATTTGGCGAACCTGAACAGATTCCGAATCCATTTCCCAAATCAGCAGGCGGTCAAAAACCCTCTGATATATTAACAGAGTCTCTCCGGCACGAAGCTGACCCTGAGTTTCTTCAAGCGAAGGAACGTACGGGGAAAACAATGCGCCAAAAGCAGGATTTTCTTCCTGCAAAGCGCCCAGAACTTCCCGGTATTCTTCCACAATTTCTTCGGTTCCCTGCTTCGCCTCATCTCCCTTGCCCTCCATTTCAAGGGAGGCCGACGCCAGGTATCGGCTTGCATAGCCGCTGAGTTCATCGTAATAATTGCGCCGGTCTTCGTCGATCAGATCCAGCCCAGGTCGGAGGGCCACCAACAACTGCTGGCGTCCCTTTTCTGAAAAAACCAACGCCTCGGAAAATTTTTCCTCGTCGTACAATAATCGGGTGAGCGCGAGATACAGATCTTCCACCATCGCCAGGGTAGAAAAATCCCTGGACACAACGCCGTAGGGAAGCGCCGCTAAAAGCCGCTCCGCTTCCAAAAGAACAGGCAGACGCTGGGAAGGCTCCGCAACCAAAGACTCGATATATTTGTATTGCCACCTAAGATGAGGCGGTTGAACTTTTTCGGGTTCCTTTTTCTCTGTGTCTTTCTCTTTTCCCACCAGGCCAACCGTTAACGCCAGGTTTTGCTGGAGGACGGTTTCCAGTTCGGGAAACGATTTTTTACTCTTAGAAAGCAGGGCAATCCCTTCTTCAAAATGACTCCGGGATCGCTTTATATAATCGTAGTCCTGCCGTAATCCCAATGTCGAAGCCGCGACAAGCGCCTTCAACGATTTCAGTGATGGGTTCGGGGCTTTTTCGTCCTCAGTTCTCGTCGGGAAATAAAACCCCAGGTAATGGTTAAATATTCCCAGATAATTCCTGGCGAGCAGGATATATTCCGGACTGGAAAACGTTTCCATCGGCCCTATCTCTTTGGATGATTCTTCCAGGAGCTTAATAACGGCTTCGATTTCCTTTTTCAGAGGCGCTAACGGTTGATACTGACACTTGGTAAAAACCACTCGACCGATATTCGCGGCGTTGACAGCTATCCCGTACTTATTGTTCAATTTTCGGCTGAGTTGATAGGACTGCCTGAAATAATCGAGACTGGCATCATACTGGCCCTCGTGAAAAAGAAAGTTTCCGATCTGGTTTTGCAGCAGGGCTTTTTCTAAACTAATGGGGATATTTTTCTCAACATCCAGGTCCGCAGGGATCAAGGCCAGTTTCTTTTTAAAATATTCGATCGCCTTCCCATACTCCTTAAAATCGCTGTAGATCTTACCTATGTAATGAAAAATAAGTTTTTGTTCGCCCACCAGATCAAACCCGGTGGCCGCCCCTGAAACGTCCTCGCCCACGCCGGTTTCAACCTTCAGGTTGATCAGCCCGTCTTTCTCTTTTTTTTTCGCGCGTTGTACCACCCCGTACTTTTCGAGGCTTTCAATAGCCTGAAAATAATCGTTGAGCGCCTGGCTCATGGATTGAGTATCCGGTTTGGCCTTCTCCTGATTGAGCATGAAGATATTATTGGCGATGTTCCGGAGAGAGCGGGAAAGCGACACCTGGTTGCCCGCCTGCTGATTGAGCTTCAGAGTTTTGGAGAAATATTCCACCGCCTTGGCATGATCTCCCTTGTCCTGATAGACCAGAGCGATCCGGTCGTTGAGCTCCGCCATTCGGTTCAGATCATTTGTTTCAGAAACGATCTTAAGGGCTTCTTTATATTGCACCAGGGATTCGTCATGGAATCCCGATTTGAAAGCGCTCTCACCGAATCTCTGATGAAAAATGCTTTCACGCTCGGAATTAAAAAATTTAACGCCGCTCGATTTTCTTTTGTTGTAATAATGGTAGGCGGAAAAATGGTTGCTCAACAGAAAGTGCCCATTGCCAAGGTTCAAAGCCAAGTCAGCTTCGTTATCGGGATCGACGGTTTCATCGTTCAAGGCCAGGGCCATCTGGTATTCGGACACCGCCCGCTCTAGATAATCTTCCCCTTTAGCCAGGCGCTCTTTTTGTTCATAAATCCAGCCCAGGGTTTGGTGAAAGAACACCTGCTGGGAATCAATCGCCAGCGCCTGGGAGACTGACTTTTCCGCTTGCGCAAGATCCGTCAGAGAAAGGTAGGTGTAGGCCAACCCCAGAGCATAATGATCCACCGCGGAATCTTTGCGACTCTTCAACCGGTCCTTATAAAACCGGATCGCAGGATCAATTTTTTTCAATGCCGCAGCCGCCTGAAGATACCCTCTATGGGCTTCCACGGAGTCGGGGCTGAAATCAATCAGCTTGAGGAAGGTTTTCAAGGCCAGCTTGACCTCCCCAACTCGCAATTCCCAAGTTCCCTTTTCCACCATTTTGCGAATCCATCCCGCCTTTGCTTTTTGCCGGTGGTCCTCAAGCAAATCGGAACTGGCGGAAATTTCATCATAGAGCGTCAGACTTTTGTCAAAATTTTCCTCTTCAGAATAAATGTTTGCCAACGCTACCCTGGCATTGAACACCTGAGAATTCGCTTGAGCAAACTGGTCGATGGTTTTTTTGTAGGCTTCCTTGGCCAACAGGTTTTCATTGGCTTTATAAAAAAGTTCCCCAATCCGGTTCTGAATGGCGCCGGCCAAACGAGGAAGGTCTTTATATTTGCTGGTGAGGGCTTGCAGACTGGAAACTTTCTTTTCCAGGGTGGGCTGTTTTTCGTAGATTTTTAAAATTTCATCGATTGCCTTATCGGTCCAGAAATCCACATCATCATAATCCTGCACCACTTGCACGTAGGTCTGCACCAGACGGTCCTGATCTCCCACCAGGGAATAGATTTTATTCTGGGAAAACGCCGCTCCGGCAGAAAGATACCGCTGGCCTGGATATTGATTGATGACCTTTTTGTAAAACTCCAAAGCCCGGCTCTGATGGTCCAACTGGAAATGAAGGTTTCCCGTTTCGAAAAACGCACGCGCCCCGACAGCCGTCGAATCGGGATAACGGTGGGCGATTTTCTCCAGAAACCCCAACCCGACATTGACATTTTCCCTATAAACAGTCTGGCCTTCATCACGCGAACGGTTCATCTTCAGCAATAAAAGGTCGATCTCCGCCAGTCCTCGATATTCTTTTTCATCGGGATGCTTTTTGATGATCTCTTCAAACATGCGGTGGGCGGTGTCCAGATGCCCCCTTTTTTTGAATCCCAATGCCAGGCGGTAACGGGTGCGGGCGAGGCTTTCTTCGTCATCAAACTCATAAATAAGATTGGTATAACCTGCCAGGCAGAGATAGGAGTATCCCTCCGGCCCAGAGCACAGGTCATCCACAACCTGAAGAGAATTGCCGTAACCGGAAGCTGTGGGCAACAATCCTTCCGCGGGGATTTCCCATATATCGATACTGTTTTGCTGGTTGGAGGTAAAGATCAACTTCCCGGCAACGCTGCTTGCTGGAAATAAATCGTAAGACCGGCTGTCTGTGAGCTGACGCAATTTTCCCGGCTTTCCGGCAACCCATTCGACCTTCCAGATGCTGGGGTTGTCGTCGATCGTCAATTCGCCGTCAAAATTAGTATCTTCCTGATAGCGGGTGAAATAGATGTGGTTTCCATTTTTTGACCAGGAGGGAGTGACTTCGATGGCAGAACCGGAAGTCATCTGCACACGAGCTCCGGTTTTTAGATCCTGTACCCACAGATCACGGGTTCCATCACTGGAAACAAAGGCCAGGTAGCTCCCATCGAAAGAAATCGCGGGGTTCACTGCGTTTTCGATCACCAGAGATTTCGATTTCGTTTTCAGCTCGATCTTGAAGATTCCGCGCTCCCTGGATTCGGGCTGGGTCGATGTGAAATAAAGGAATTTTTCATCAGGCGACCATTCCGGGTCTTCTTCTGGCAAGTCCGCCAGCGTCAACCGGGTCGCTTCCGGTTTCCCCTTTTCCAGGTCCAGGAGATAAATATCTCCCTTGGGGTCGGACCGATGGGAAACAAATGCCAACCGCTTGCCGCTGAGGCTCAATTTTGGAGAATTGTCTTCAGCGCTGTGATACGTCAACTGCTCATCCAGGGGCTGTACCCCAGGACCTCGATGCTTCAACCACAAGTCGAGATTTCCGGAACGGTTGGAAACAAATATCATTCGCCTGCCGTCCGCCGACAGGGTGGGAGCAAAATCCTCGCCCGGATGTGTCGTGACCTGGACGGGAATGTTAAATTGGGAAGCGCCAAAGACAGGAGCGGTTGTTGCGAAAAAAAATATCGGCAACGCGATGGTCGGTAATAGGAAAGTTAATCTAAGAAGCAACATGGAGGCATCCCTGAAGTTGGGTTGGGATATCAATTATAATCTAAAAAAAGAGGCTGCATAAGCGTTTCCGAATTCCGATTTTTCCTCTTCAAAATTGCTCACTCTTACACAAATGAGCATACGAAATTTTTCCTTATAAAGAAACATTTCCTTGAAAAAGATGAGGAAATGCTATAAAAAATGCATTACACGTCATGCATGTACGTACTATATTCAAGCCATCTCTCAAGAATGCCTCTTGGCGACAAATTCTAAATTATGAGTCTCATTAATTTTTCAGACATGAATTGGTTCGCCCTGGCTCCGGAACTGACGGTTCTGATCACCGCTTTGTTTGTGTTGATGGCGGGCCTCAACAAAAATCTCAATTCAAACCCTTATCTTTCACAGACCGCGCTCTCTGGAGTGGTGATCGCGCTGTTTTTCTCCGTTTACCTTTGGGGGCTGGCGCCGACGGCTTCCAGCGGCGAAGACCCTGAAATGTTCAGCCATGCCCTGCTGAACGACCGGTTTTCCCAGACGTTCAACATCATTTTTCTACTAATGTCCCTGTTTGCCATTTTCGGCTCGGTGCGCTACCCGCAACCCGATCACGAAAATAAGGCTGAATATTTCTCTTTGATTCTATTCGCCGTGATGGGAATGATGTTTCTGGCAAAATCAGGAAACCTGATCACTGCATTTATTTCTCTGGAAATATTTTCCGTAGCGCTTTATATCCTGTGTGGATTTTCGGCCAAACATGGAACCGGACGGGAAACGCCCTCGGCGAAACTCGAGCTTTCCTGGGAAACCCTGTCTTCTCAGGAATCCGCGGTCAAATACCTGCTGACCGGAGCCTTCGCATCTGCCATCCTCGTGTACGGCATGGCCTTGATGTACGCGGGAACGGGAACCACAGAGATTCGGCTGATCGGACAATTGATCAAGGAAAACCCTTACAGTTCCAATTTGCTGGTTTATATCGGCATGGCGCTGATGTTTTGCGGGCTGGCATTCAAGGTGTCGCTGGTGCCTTTCCATTCGTGGACACCGGACGTTTACCAGGGCGCCCCGACTCCCATCACCGGATTCATGTCTGTTGCCACTAAAGCGGCGGCTATGGCCCTCATCGCCCGGATTTTTTATATCGCCCTGCCGCAATTGGAGGAAGTCTGGATGCCATTCCTGTTCGGCGCATCCGTGCTGACCATGCTGGTCGGCAATATCGCCGCTATCTTTCAGAACAACGTCAAACGCATGCTGGCTTATTCCGGCGTCGCGCATGCCGGGTATCTCATGATCGGCATCGTGGCCAACAGTGAGCAGGGCATGGCCAGCATCATTTTTTATCTGGCCATCTATCTGTTCATGAATATCGGCGCTTTTGCAGTCGTGTTCATCATGGAAGGCGAAGGGCAGGAAGGCAACTCGATTCACCGCTTTAAAGGTCTGGCCAAGCGCAGTCCTCTGCTGGCGGCGGCGATGAGCCTGTTCATGGTTTCCCTGGCGGGTTTCCCCCCAACTGCTGGATTTTTCGGTAAGTTCTACGTTTTTATCGCCGCGATCAAATCCGGATACACCCTGATAACGATCCTGGCAGTCATCGCCAGCGTGATCTCAGTGTATTTCTATCTGCGCGTGATCGTGATGATGTATTTTCACGAAGAAGACGAGGAAGTCCCCTTCACCATCAACAAGGGGATGGGCGCTCTCGTGATGGTGAGCACTGCGGCCATTCTGTTTTTCGGAATTTTCCCCTCCGCACTGATGCAACTGGCAATAGATTCCATTCCGTTTTAAACAGTCTTTAGGATATCTCTAAAAATTGACTAAATGCTCCTAATCGTCAACTTAAGGAGATGGCTTTGTTTTAGTGGAACAGGCTTTCCAGCCTGTTCGCACGGGCTAGAAAGCCCGTGCCACCAATATAAGAAATCCTTGTACAGTGTTCGATTTCCTGGAATAAACTAATT
>JAQCGX010000022.1 GCA_027619975.1 Nitrospinota bacterium | reverse complement strand
GCCTGTGCGCACAGCCTGGAAAGGCTGTGCCACTTAAAAGCAAAAACCTGTAAAACTTAACTCGCTGACGGATTTTTCTCTTTTTCAGCAACCTGCTAGAGTCCTAAATTCTACTCATTTCGAATCAGTTACCGCTTTTATTATCTTGTATGACAGATTGCCGCAGTTTAATTCTCTTTTACACAAATAATCGAAAGCACCCCGGCGAATCAGTTCCGCAGCCAGATCATTATCCCCGTAGCCGGTCAGGAAGATAAACGGGGTGTTAACGCCAGCTTCACGGGAAAGCATGAAAACATCCAAGCCTGTTACACCGGGAATGACATAGTCAACTATTGCACAGTCATAGGAATTGGATTTTAGTTTTTCCAACCCCTCCGAAGACGAAGCCGCTTCATCGAGGTCAATCTGCAAATTAGATTTTTCGAGCAGATCCTTTATAATAAGACGATCTTCAGAATCATCTTCAATCAATAAAACTTTGAGAGTTTTCACGTATATCTGCCAGTGTTATCAATAATTTTTAGACTTACCAAAAAATACCATTTGATTATGCACAAACTTCCTAGTAAAACAAATTTTTCAGGTTTGATTTTTAGTAAGAAACAATACGCGTTTCTTTCAAGTCCACTTGTAAATTCCGTTTTTTGACTTAACGGTCACGAAAAAAACTGAACTGATATCACCTGGGTTGGAGTCCTTCCTTGATCCCCCGGAAAAAACTTGCTATAAATTCAGTTCCACCCCTGTCTCTGGGTATTAAATAACCAACATTCATTTGAGGAGACTCCCGGATTGAGCAAACCACTTGTCGGTATCATCATGGGCAGCGATTCAGATTTTCCAGTCATGGAAGAAACCAGCAACATTCTGAAGCAATTCGGCGTGGAGCATGAGATTCTTGTGTCCTCAGCCCACAGGTCCCCGTCTCGAACGAGAAGTTACGTCAAAAAAGCAGAAAAAAATGGCGTTAAAATTTTGATCGCAGGCGCAGGAGCCGCAGCCCATCTCGCGGGATCGATCGCCGCCGAGAGCGTATTACCGGTTATTGGCGTCCCTGTGGATTCCAGCCCCCACAAAGGTCTGGATGCTCTATTGTCAACCTCGCAAATGCCAGGAGGCGTGCCGGTCGCAACGATGGGCATCGGAAAATCCGGAGCCAAAAACGCAGGCCTTCTTGCCGTTCAAATACTGGCGCTGGAAGACAGCAAGCTGCGCTCAAAACTAATTCAATACAAAAAATATCAAGCCAAAGAAGTGGAAATCAAAAGCCGTAAGATCCAAACCGCTCATGCCCAAAATAATAAAGATTGACTTCGATAACGAGACCGTTTTCCAGGCTCAAGTCGTAAAAATAAAACGGGTCCTCAACCTTGGGGGAGTGATCGCTTTTCCAACCGATACTTTTTACGGTCTTGGAGCCAATCCTTTCCACAAAAAAGCCCTTTCCAGGATTTTTAAAATCAAGCAAAGGCCGGAAGATAAACCGTTGCTGGTATTAATTAGCACCATCCATCAGGTGAGTATTCTGGCCTTGGAAATTAATCCAACAGCAAAAATTTTAATCAAGAAACTTTGGCCGGGCCCGTTAACGATTTTATTTTCCGCCCACCCTCATTTGCCGACCCAGTTGACTGCAAATACAGGTAAAATAGGAATCCGTCAGCCGGGTAATGAACAGGTCCGCAAACTCTTGGCAGGAATTGGTTATCCCATAACCGCGACCAGCGCCAATATCAGCGGATCTGCAAATGCCACGACTGCGGAAGAAGTACAGGAAACGCTCGGGTCCCAGGTGGACCTGATTATCGACGGAGGCCCCGCAACCAGTGGAAAGGAATCCACCGTTCTGGACGTAGCCCTGTCGCCTCCCCTCATCGTTCGAAATGGGGCGATGTCCAGGGAAGAAATCGAAACGGCCCTGGAAATGCCCTGCATTTCTGTTCCCCAATAAAGGATTGGTTTCAGTTCACTGGATTTGCAATAATACGATTTTCTCAGATTCTCTTTGATACCCGGAACCTTTTATGATCATCGGAACAGGAGTAGACATCGTCGAAGTGGCCCGAATAAAAAAGTCCCTGGAAAAATATGCGACCCGGTTTGAAGAAAAGATTTTCACAGCGAACGAAATCCTTTATTGTCAAGCGAGGGCCGAACCCAGCATCCATTTTGCCGCCCGTTTTGCCGCCAAGGAAGCCGTGATGAAATGTCTGGGAACAGGAATGGACCAGGAAGTATCTTTCAAGGACATTGAGGTCACCAATACGAAAACCGGAAAACCTCTGGTAACTTTGTCCGGAAAAGGGAAAGAAATAGCGAAGCAATTAGAAATCAAAACCATCCATATTTCCCTGTCGCATGACAACAATTACGCCATAGCTCAAGCCATCGCAGAAAGTTAAGAACACACTTCGCTATCCGTGAATCTCAGAATGCGCTCCTTTAATCCGTTAGAACTCATGGTTGTCCGCCAGCCATTACCCAACACCTTGAAACCTCACGGATCATGTCCAGAAAAAAAACATTCCTCAATAAGCTAAGGCATCTTGTCGAGTATGGAGGAATGGAACTCCTTTCCCTCGCCGTCCGCCCTTTTTCTGCCTGTGGGGTTTATCATATTGGCCGAACTCTGGGCAGGTTGCTCCACGTATTTTCTGAGAAGAGAATTCAAGTCGCCATGACCAATCTCGATATCGCCTTTGCAGATTCAAAATCACAGCAGGAAAAAAAACAGATCATCCGCCAATCCTTCATGCAGATGACGATTTCCGCCCTGCAGTGCCTGTGGCTCCAGCACGACACCAAAAAACGCACCTACCTACTGTTTCCAGAGGTTCCAGAAAACCTGCACATTCTTACCGATTGTTTACAAAAGAACAAAGGGGCATTTATCCTGATGGCCCACTACGGTAACTGGGAAGCCATGGCGATGTACAACGGCTATATTGGAGCCATGCACCTATACTCCATTGTCAGGCGACAGGACAACCCGTATTTGGAAAAAGCCACTTGCGATTTTAGAACCCGCTCCGGCAACGGCATATTTTTTCGGGACGACTCCCCTCTCAAGATCGTCCGCGCTTTAAAAAACAATTCCTGCGTCGCGGTGATGATGGATCAAAATACCGCTGTGGGCGGCGTTTTTGTCGATTTTTTTGGGAAAAAGGCGGCCACTGCCCGGTCTGTCGCCTTATTGAGCTACAAAATGAACACCCCTATCCTGCCCATCTTTGTTCATCCCAATAGCAATGGCACCTACACAATAGAAATTCAACCCGAGCTGAAGCTGGAAAAAACCGGAAATAAAGAAGAAGACGTTTTAAGCTGGACTCAGGAATGCCAAAAAGTCATCGAGTCCGTGGTCAGGAAACACCCGGAGAATTGGATGTGGGTGCACCGTCGCTGGAAAACCCGGCCACCAGAGGAAAGAGGAAATAAAATCTATTAAATCAAGAAGAGGCTACATTTCTTCGGCGATCAAGGATTTGAGTTTGGTTCTAAGGCGAAATACCGCTTTGGAGTGAATCTGCGAAACTCGGGATTCTGTAATACTAAGAACCTCGCCAATTTCCCGCATGGTGAGTTCTTCATAATAATATAAAGAAATCATAAATTTTTCTTTCTCGGGAAGCTGGTCGATAGCTTTGGCAATGATTTCTTTCAGCTCAGTGAGACGGTGTTGCGTCTGCGGATCGGCGTCCCCCTTCCCTGCCAGACAGTCCAGAAGACTTTGCTGCTCTCCCGTATCTTTTGCGATACCAAGATCCTCAAGACTCAGAACCGGCATGCTTCGGGTTTCATTAAGGACATCAAAATAATCATCCATTTCCATACCCATCTCGGCGGCCACCTCATCGTCTTCAGGGGGCCGTCCCAGCTTGCTTTGCATTTTTTGGACGACGGCATCCAAAGAGGCGGCTTTTTGTCTGACCGAGCGGGGAACCCAGTCCATTGAGCGGAGTTCATCAAGGATCGCTCCCCGCACCCGAAATTCGGCATAAGTTTTAAACTTGGCCCCACGGCCGGGATCATATTTCTTAATCGCATCGATCAAACCCAAAACACCGACGCTGATCAAATCATCGACCTCAATATGAGGCGGCAGGCGCATCGCAATACGATTGGCGACATACTTGATCATTGGCCCATATTCCTGGTTAACCTCATCCCGGTTTTCGTGGGAAATTTCGATTTCCTGCAAAACCTGAGGCTTTCCTGAACCACCTGGTTTCGTTATTACATGGGGTTTTTCAGCCATTCAAAAATTCTTTCGTTACTTTTTTCAAACTGGTTCATCCAGATTAGCTTCCTTGGGGATTTTCTCATCCTGGGGTTTTTCATCCGTATCCTGCATTATCATAGAACCCAAAGCCCAGGCGACGCCTCCAAAAAGCAAAGCGGCTTCTATCCCCCGGACAAATGCAGTCGTCAACCGGGAACCACTGAATACACTCCCAAACGCCAGAACTGCAAAGGACAAAAGGGCAAAGGATACGGCCATTTTTTTAATTTGAAACTTAGTCATTGGATTTGGAACGTACTTTTCCAAAAGAAAGGACGGTCGCCCTCTACCGTTTCCAGCCTTTTTTCATAATCAATTTTTTCCGCTAGCGTATGGAGGCATTGGCTGAATTTTGAGTACGGGTATAAATCCATCACAGCCTTTTGCTGGCGAACGGCCCTGGGAACATTGGGGTCGGACAAAATAAAACCAAGGTATTCTACAGATACGTTTCTTAAAAACTTATCCGTCACGGCAGATAAATTACGAAATACGGATTGCGCTTCTCTTTCCGAACTCACGGCGTTGATGACGAGCCGGAAATGTTTTTGTGCGTGCTTTTGATGCAAGACTTTAATCAAGGCGTACACATCCGTCAATGAGGTGGGTTCTGTGGTGGCGACCAGGATAATTTCATGGGCGGCGCTACAAAAATACGTGACATTGGCGGATATTCCGGCGCCGGTATCGAAAAAGAGAAAATCGTAGCCTGAGCTGATCTTGTCCAACTCGTCCATGAGAAGCATCTTCTTCTCGCTTTCCAGCTGAGTCAGCTCCTGCAGACCATCGCCTGCGGGAAGGACAGTAAGGCCTCCGGGCCCTTTGACGATGATATCCTCAACATTTTTCTCGCCCGACAACACATGCCCGATATGATATTTGGGCGTCAAACCGAGCAGAATATCGATATTGTTAAGGCCAAGGTCTGCATCAACGACCAATACCTTCTTGCCTCTTTTTGAGAGTGCGTAAGCCAGGTTAGCGACAATGTTGGTTTTTCCAACACCACCCTTACCGCTACTCACAGCCATCACCCTGAGGGATGAGTTTCTCATTTCATTGCGTACAATTTTTTTTAACGTGGATGCCTGATCTCCAAAAGCCAAGTTTTCGTTCCCCAATCTATATGGAATTTAATTAAAAATCAATTTAATTACCTTTTCCTTGTTGGCAATTTCAATGTCCTCTGGAACTCTCTGTCCCGTAGTAAAATAAGAAAAAGGAATCCGTGTCCGCAGTGAGAAATTAAACAACGAACCAAAACTCATTCCTTCATCCAGTTTAGTAAATAGTACGCGGTCAATTCCCAACATGGAAAATTGTTTCATGGACTCCTGCAAAATTTTTTCCTGAGTCGTGACACTCAGCACCAATTGAGTTTCCACGCTCCCCAACTCATTGAGCATCACCTTGAGTTGACCTGAATAAGCCTTATCCTTATGACTTTTCCCCATCGTGTCGATCAAAAGAAGATCCTTATCGGCATGTTTCTGGACAAGTGCCTTTAGTTCCTGGCAGTTGCGTACTGTTTCTACCGGAACTCCCATGATTTCCCCGTACGTTTTCAATTGGTCGATGGCTCCTATCCGGAAGGTGTCGAGAGTCACCATCGCCACCTTTTTCTTCTTCCGCAAGGCAAAATCTGCAGCAATCTTGGCGATCGTGGTGGTCTTCCCCGCTCCGGTGGGTCCGACAAAAATCACCTTTTTGGTTCGTTTCCCCTCCAGCTTGATTTCACCATCACAAAGCAGAACCTGCTTCATCAGATCAACAATTTCCTGACGCTCCGAACGGAAATTGCGGTTATCCGCTGAACTCCCCCTGGAGGCTTTTTCGATTATTTTGGATGCCAGCCGCTCGTCCACCCCCCCTGCCACCAAACGCGAATACGATTCCACCTGGTGGCTTTTCAACCCCATAGTTTGCGCCCGTTCCGTCCGGCTCAACAATGAAAATATCAGGGTCTTCAGATCCAGGTCGTCCTCTTTTAAAGAAAGGGTCTTCTCATCATTCCAGGGACCACTTTTGATAGCCACTTGTTCTTTACTTTCTGGGGGTTCAAAAGCCGCAGTGATTTCCACCCTGGCGTAATTTCCCACCTTGCCAAAAGTCGTGCCTGGTTTCAGGGAACGGGTACTTAAAACCAGAGCATCCTCCCCAAGTTCTTGCTTCACCCTGGACAGGGCCTCGGAATAACTATTTGCCAAAATTTTTCTAATTCGCATTGATATTCACCACTCGCAACGTCTTGATCTGAACGGAAGGCGTCACTTCGTTGTGCGACAAAATCACCAGATCCGGAAGGAATCTCTCTGTAAATCGCCGCAGATGGAGACGAATGGATGGCGACGCCAACAAAATCGGGGATGATTCCAGCCTGGGCGCCAATATTTCCATAGCTTCTTTGAGCCTCGCCAATAGTTTCTCTGCAATGCCGGGTTCTAATGCCAGAAAAGACACCGACTCCGTTCTCTGTATGGACCCTTCGATGATGCCCTCGATCCCCCGGTCCAGGGTCATGACGGACAGGGTTCCATCTGCCGACTGATACTGTTTGGTGATGGGCCGCGCCAGCGCCTGGCGGACAAATTCAGTCAGAATATCCGTATCCTGAGTCGATGGAGCATAATCCGCCAACTGCTCCAGAATGGTACGGAGATCGCGAATGGTAATTTGCTCTTTCAGAAGATTCTGTAACACTTTTTGCACTTTGCCCAGGCTGAGCAGGTTGGGGATGAGTTCCTCCACCACCTTGGGATTGGATTCCTTGAACTTATCCATCAGAGCCTGGGCTTCCTGACGGCCCAAAAGTTCGTGGCCATGGCGCTTGATGGTTTCCTTGATATGAGTGGTGATCACCGTGGCGGGATCGACGACCGTATACCCGGCCATCTGCGCTTCCTGCTTGGCGCTGGTAGGAATCCATACCGCCGGCAATCCGAAAGTCGGTTCCTGGGTTTTGATGCCTTCGATTTCCTTTTCCGTTGTTCCGGGGTTCATGGCCAAAAGACGGCCCATCATGATACTTCCTTTCGCCACTTCCACGCCCTTGAGCACAATGGCATAATCACTGGCTTTCAATTGCAGGTTGTCGCGGATATGCAATGGGGGAACAATAAATCCCATCTCCAGGGCAAATTGTCTGCGGATGGATTTGATACGATCCAGAAGCTCGCCATTGCGGTCCGCATCTACCAGGGGAATCAGCTCATACCCGACCTCAAGCTCCATGATATCGAGAGGCAGGATGGACTCCACCCGTTCCGGGACGGGAGCCCTGGCTTCATCATCTATTTTTTTCAATTTTTTTGCATCACTAGTCTGGATATCTTTTAATCGGATAAAAGCTACAATCCCGGTAAGCAGGCTTAGCAGAAAAAACGGAAAATGCGGCAGTCCGGGAATCAGACCGAAAAATAACAAGCATACAGAAGCGATTACAAATGCGTAGGGTTGATTGAGCAACTGCCCCATGAGCTCGTAGGGAAGACTTTTATCGGAAACCGCACGCGTGACCACAAGACCCGCCGCCGTGGAAATTACCAGCGCCGGTAATTGCGAAACCAGACCGTCGCCAATGGTAAGCAAGGTGTAGTTCTGGGCAGCCTCCGCCACATCCATGCCCTGCTGGAGCACGCCTATACTGAACCCGCCGATGATGTTAATCAGGGTAATGAGTATTCCGGCAATGGCATCCCCCCGTACAAACCGGATGGCACCGTCCATAGACCCATAGAAATCGGCCTCCCTTTCCAGAGTCTGCCTGCGAAGGCGGGCATCCTGATCGGTGATAATTCCTGCATTTAAATCGGCGTCAATACTCATCTGCTTTCCCGGAATCGCATCCAGGGTAAAACGCGCCGCGACTTCCGAGGTCCTGACGGAACCTTTAGTAATAACGATGAAATTGATCATGACCAGGATGATAAAAATAACTGTCCCGACCGCATAATTTCCACCAACGACAAAGGAACCAAAGGATTCGATCACCTGTCCCGCTGAAGCAGGGCCTTCACTGCCATGCAATAATATGATTCGGGTGGTGGCCACGTTGAGTGACAAGCGTAAAAGGGTCACGATCAGCAGGAGAGACGGGAAAATGGAAAATTCCAAAGGCTCCAGCATGAAAATAGAGACCAGTAAAATAATGATGGCGAAAGTGAGACTGAAGGACAGCAGGATGTCTAGAAAAAAAGTCGGAATCGGCATGACCATAACCGCCAGAATCCCCACGACTCCGACAGCCACGACCAATTCCTGAGGTCTCTCCATTATTAAGCTAAAAGGGTTTACCTTTGCCATGTGTCAAGTTTCCATTTTCAGATTGAGTTATTTTTTACATCCACTTTTAAAGGTTGGATTTTCCTTTTAAGCGGTACACATAAGCCAGAATTTCCGCAACAGCCTTATACAGGCTGGCGGGGATCAATTGCCCCACTTCCACCGTCTTGTGAAGAACCCGGGCCAGAGGCTTGTCCTCCACGATTGGAATGCCATGCTCCTCGGCAATGGAGCGGATTCTTTGTGCGATGGCTCCGGCTCCTTTCGCCACCAGAATGGGGGCCGCGTATTTATCGATATCATATTTGATGGCTATGGCAAGGTGCGTCGGGTTGGTGACCACAACATCCGCTTGGGGAACGGCGCTCATCATTCGCTTGCGAGCCATCTCCATTTGAGCGCGGCGAATCCTTTGTTTGATCTGTGGATTGCCATCCGTTTCCTTTCTTTCATCCTTCACCTCCTGCTTGCTCATGCGCAGGTTTTCCATATAGGTGTATTTTTGAAATAAATAATCCACCAGGGCAAGAAAAATCATGACCAGCAACACCTTGATCATAATTTCCAGGGACACTTTCCCCAGAAATATCAAAATCTGCCCCACTTCGAAATGCATTAAAGGAGGAATTTCATCCCAATGCCCCTTTATGGTTTGATAAGCAATGACCGAAACGATAAAAACTTTGAAGAGAGATTTTAAAAGCTCCATCAAAGAGTTTTTCGAAAATATTCTGCCAAACCCTTTGAGAGGGTTCAGCTTGTTAAACTTTGGGATGAGAGGATGCGTTGAGATTTTCAACCCACGGGTTTGAATGAGGTTGGCAATGATGCCCGCGATCATAATTGTAAAAAGAATAGGGCTTAAAATAAAAAAGGTGCTTTTCATGACCAGAACAAACGCCTTGTACAATTCCTCTGTGGTCAACTGAAAGACATGCGCTTCAGACAAGAGCGCACGCCACAAGACCATCATTTTCAATGGCCCTTGTTGCCCCACAGCATAAAGGGAGAGCGTCGCCCCCAATAGAATGAAGGACGAGGTCAGTTCCTTGCTGAGCGCAAAGTTGCCCTTGCCCTCCGCATCCGTGACGCGCTTGCTCGATGCCTCTTCGGTTTTTTGGTCTTTGTTTTCTTCTGCCACTTTTCTTTTCTAAACCTTTAAAAGGGAAACCCTAAATTATAGACATTTATCGATTCCTTCATTTACAAACTCTCAATATAGAGAGCAAAAGAACAGAACATAGCCCCTCATCCCAGCCTTCTCCCCAAAGGGGAGAAGGAGATTCGTCCTCTCCCCCTTTGAGGGAGAGGATTCAGGTGAGGGGGATATTGGTTCTTTTCCATGTTTTGTAAACATTCCCTAAAGTTTAAAATGTCCGCATCAAGGTAGCCAGCCTGGCAGGCAACTCTGCTATCTGGTTTTGCAAAACAACACTGAAAAAAGGCAGGAACAGACCGACCATGACCAATCCCACACCGATTTGCAGGGGAAACCCAACAATAAAAACGTTCATCTGTGGAACGGTTCGGGCCACAAGCCCCAGACCCACGCTCAAAAAAAACAAAATGGCCATGATGGGAGCAGAGATTTTGATTGCGACCAGAAACATTGATGCAAAAATTTTCAAGATAAACTCTGGAGTCACATCCGAAAAATCCACAAGGGCCGGATTGATCAACTCAAAACTTTGCACCACCGCGCCAATGATAAAATGGTGCGCATCGGCGGCCAAAAAAATCAGGATCGCAAGAATATTATTAAACTGCGCAGTAACGGATACCTGCGCCTGGGTTTGAGGGTCGATGACGTTGACCACACCAAATCCCATTTGAAAATCCACCACGGTTCCTGCAAGCTGCACGGCGGTGAATATAAGGCGCACTGCAAAAGAGATGGCCAGACCAATCGCCGCATCGGTCGCCAAGTGAATCGCAAAATCGAACACTCCCAGGGGTTCGGGCAAGGACTGAGACTTCACCATGGGAAAAATCAATAGGCTGAAGCCCAGAGCCAACCCAACTTTCAGCCGTGGAGGAACCTGTGCACTCCCCAAAATGGGGGCAAACAGGATAATCGCCACTACCCTGGAAAATACGAAAAAAAAAGATTCCAACTGGGAAAAGTTAAAATTCAGAATGTCCATTACTGGATGAATTCAGGGAAGTTGATCAGAATATTCGACGTGAAACTCATCATGGTCTGCAACAACCAGGGGAAAAAAAGTATCATCGCGAAAAAAACTGCCAGAATCTTCGGAATAAAGGTCAGGGTCAGCTCCTGAATGGAGGTGACCGCCTGAAAGATAGAAACCAAAAGACCTGTCACTAACCCAAACCCCAGCATGGGGGCGGACAATAGCAAGGTGGTTTTCATGCTGTCCATCGCGAAATCGATGATAAATGCCTGTGTCATGATTCTCTCTCTAGCTGAAACTCTTCATTAAGGACCCGACCGTCAAATACCAGCCATCCACCATGACAAACAGCATCAGCTTGAACGGCAGGGATATCAAAACGGGGGGAAGCATCATCATACCCATGGATAGCAAAATACTGGCGACCACCATATCCAGGATAAGAAATGGAATGTAGATCAAAAACCCTATCTGAAATGCAGTCTTTAATTCGCTGATAATAAAAGCAGGGATCAGGGTGCTCATGGCGACATCTTCAGATTTTTCCGGTCTCGTGCCATCAACAAGATTGACAAACAGGGACAAATCTTTTTCCCGCGTTTGCTTGAGCATGAATTTTTTCAGAGGAATTTCAGCCTGTTTTAAAGCATCCAATTGTGACATTTCTTCTGCCATATAGGGTTGTAATGCCCGGACATTGATTTCGTCCCAAATAGGACTCATCACGAAAAAGGTTAGAAACATGCCCAGGCCAATCAACACCTGAGTGGGCGGCGTCTGCTGAGTCCCCATGGCCTGACGCAGAAAGCTCAGCACAATGATGATTCGCGAGAAAGCCGTCGTCATGATAAGAATTGAAGGAGCGAGGGCCAGAACGGTGAGCAGGATCAGAACTTGAAGGGCGCTGGATATTTTTGCGGGTTCGTTCACATCATCGATCCCCAACTGAATGCTGGGAAACGGAATGGCCCATCCATCAGAAACCGGCCAGGCCAGTGTAAGCCCCAGAACGACTGCCAATAAAAAAATAAACCATCGGCTTCTTTGCATCATAGCGCTTTGAGTTTTCCAAGGTTTTTCCGAATCAGCTCGGTCACCTCTTCTACCGACGACTTTTCTTTTTCAGAGGGGGCCCCGGAAAATTGTTTGAGGTAGTTTGCAAACTCACCCTGCGGTTTGCTAGGCTCGTTAATAGGCTCTGGAACGGGATCATTGCCTTTTTGTGGGTTCCAAAATTTTTTCCCGTTCATTTCTTTCCCGAAGGCTTTGATCTTTTCTATTTTTTCCTTATCCTGAATATGAGTGAGGAGAGAAATATTGTCGTTTGACGTTCCTAATACAAGAATCTCGCCCACCACTTCCACCAGGACAATATTTTTCTTGGGCCCCAAAAACCCCGTACCCAATACCCGCACGAACTTTTCATTGCCGCCAAAAATTGTATTTTTCAAAACAAACTTTTTGAATAAATAAAAGACCAGAAACATGAGCGCTAAGACCAGTGCAAACATGGTGAACGTTTTCACGGTGATGGAAACAGGGTCCATAGGCCCCCCGGAGTCGCGCTCTTTGTTCTCCTCAAAACGCAGGGACGGGGTCGAGGGGATTTTTTGCTCGGAAGATGCTACGGGTGCCGGGGATTCGGCTGCGACCTGATCCAAAATAAATCCCTTGTTATTTGCTTCCAAAAGATCGGGTAGGTTCTGGATTGTGCGTTCATCAGGCACCGGAAGGGTCTTCGTTTCCTGGACATTGGGAGGTTCCTCCCTGTTCGCGGCCCGCGTCAGAAACTCACTCAGCACATCCTCTTCCTTTTTAAAAAAGTGAAAAACCAGAGATCGCCCTTGATCCTCCACTTGAAAATTTTCTCGAAGATTGGGAAGTTGCTCGCCAAGCACGAATTGCAATTGCAAGGAGCCCGGATCGAGTTGCGACACAAAAATTTGCGGGATCCTGGAATCGCCTGTGTAATAAAAACGTTTTGTTGGGCGGACAAAGGCCCTGGGAACATTCACGCGAACGAATGTTCTATCGAAAACCGGTTTTCCTCTGTTTAAAACAGGTTCACTAAATTCAAACCGTACGGTCAACTTGCCTTCGCTTAATTCTGAGGAAACACCCTGTAATAAGTTTTCACTTGCAGAGCTTGCAGACCCTATCTCTGGAGGAAAAAACAAAATCATGAGGAAAAAAACCCATTTTATCCCTTTGCACTTTTCTTGCATGACTGGTGGAAGGCCGATTTAAGCGGCGTTGTAGTGTCAAAAAAAACTCATAAACTTACTTAAATGTTTTAAGTGCAAGGGCTATACCGAATCGTAACAAAAATGGAGTGGCAGAATCGGAGCGACTTTCTTATTCCGTTTAGTTTAAGAAAATCAGATAGTTTGGTTTTTCGGAAGGACGAAGAAATTTGTTTTTTTTAAAGTTCCAGACTTTAAAAAATTTTCATTTTATGATGGAAAGACGGGATTATGACGGAGGTACTTAGAGAGAAGGAAGGAAAGTTGGGCGGTACGGATAAACAAAATGAATCATAAATGGACGTGGTGGAAACTGCAGTCTTTTGTAAGGATCAGGCGAGTGACTGCACTCTTTCCATGGGAGTTATAATGTCTGTCAAGCGAACTCCGAATTTTTCATTGACGACCACGACCTCACCCCGGGCCACCAGTTTTTGGTTGATCAAAACCTCAAGCGGCTCTCCAACCAGCTTGGTCAATTCAATAACCGACCCCTGCCCCAGTTGCAGTAGATCGTTGATCAACATCTTGCTGCGCCCTAGTTCTACGGTCACGGTAAGAGGAATATCAAGAATCAGATCCAGGCTTTTGGCGCCCTGACCTTTCTCGTCCCTTCCCAGATCTTCTCCCGCTTCTTCATCGGCAGGAGGGGACCCGTCCTGATCTTTTACGGAATTTGTCTGATCCTTATCCAGATCATCTGCCATTTGCTTAGCTCTCCCTTTCTATGATTGTATCTACCTGGATCGCCTTGTTTCCCCTATAGACGCCTGGGTATCCCTTTATTTTCTCGATCCCTTCCACCTTCAAAGTCAAGGGTTCGGAAACATCCGCTGTGAGCATCAGAATATCACCCACTTTAAACTTGAGCAATTGACCGGGAGTGACCTGGGCTTTCCCCAATTCAGCAACCGCTTCAATTTCCGTATTCAACAATTCCAAGCGCATACGCTTGGCCCAAACCTGGTCCACCTCCATCTCCTCACTTTGAAATGAGGCCTTAAGCTTTGGCAGGATGGGTTCGATCGAAGCATAGGGAAGACAGATCGTCAGAGTTCCCGAAATAGTTTCCATTTCAATATCAAACAGTAAAACCAGTACCATATCGGAAGGCGGCACTATAGCGGCAAACTGCGGATTGACCTCCGAACGAACATAGGTGGTGGTCACCGGATGAACGGGCTTCCAGGCTTTTTCCAAATCTTCTAACGCATTCAGAACCACATTTTTTATCATCCGAATTTCAATGGCGCTGAAATCCCGTCCGGTAATTTTTGCCGCACTGGCCCCTGACCCGCCAAAAAAGTTATCGACAACTGAAAAAACCAGTTTACTTTCCACCACCAGTAATCCGTGGCCTCTAAAGGGTTCCATACGAAATATATGGAGACTCGATGGAACCGGAAGGGACCGTAAAAAATCTCCGAATTTAAGGGTGTCGGTGGACACAACACTCACATCTACGGATTTCCTCATCAGGGAAGAAAATGTTGACCGGAACAAACGGGAAAACATTTGATTTATGATATCCAGCGTTGGAAGACGTCCGCGTAGAATTTTCTCCTGGCTGGTCAGATCGTAAGGCGTGACTGCGGAAGTATCAACCGGCTCATCAGTCTCCGTCTCTACCTCACCGCCACCCACTCCTCTCAACAGAGCATCCACTTCGCTTTGTGATAAGACCTCGCCCATATTTTATCGACCTATTCCATAGATGTTCCTGACGTTGATTGCCCGCGTCTGGCCTGCGTAAACCCGGCAACCTGGATAATTAAAAAAAATGTTGTCCTTCATTGGCTCACTGAATGATGAATTCAGTAAAATAAGCCTCTTTGATGTGACCGAGAACCAGAAAGCGATTCACCCGCGTCGTGATTTCATCTTTCAGTTTGAACTTTCCCTGTACCGAGTAAACATCCTCAAAGTTTTTACTGCTCAAAAGAACCAGAATAGAGTCCGTAATTTTTTGCAGGTTCTCTTTAACTTCCACATGCACTTCCGGGGCGCTCAACTCAAGGGATACCGTTACCTTTAAAAATCTTTTTCCCTCACTTCCCGCCAGATTCACAACGAACGGGTCCAGAGGAAACATGACCCCAAGATTGGGCGCTTCTTGCTGAGCAGATTCCTTGGAAGCCACCGCCGCCGGGGCTTGCTCGTTAAAATAAGTTATATAGGCGTAATACCCACCGCCCCCAAGCGCCGATAAAACCACCAATAAAATGAAGATCATCTTAAGGGAGGACTTTTTTGCCGGAGCTTGATCGTCTATATCGACTTCGTCCAGAATATCTTCTCGTTGTTCAGCCATTCACAGCCCTCCCAAGGCCGATGGATACGTCTACTTCGTCTAAGGCTTTTAGTAGTCGATTCTTAACTTGGGGCAAGAGTCCCTTGAGCCGCTCTTCAATCCCCTTTGCCGTCCTTTTGAATTGCAATTTAAAACCCCTTATTGGCTGAATGTTCTAAGCCTTAAATTGCTTAACTGCACAAATAACCCAACATTTCAGGACAATACATTATCGGAGCAAAGAATGTGCCAATAGTGCTCATCTCCGAATGAAAAAAAATAACATTTTGATTTTTCAACAGTTAAACCTGAAGCAGGAGGAAGGGGTTCCCTGTATCTGTGAAACCTGCCAAATTCGGCAGTCATAATTTTGACAAACAATTCTAACATATTCAGAGAACCGATAAAGGCTTAATTCATAAATTATGGTGAGACCGTTGCCATCTTCAATTTTTCTGTCTCATTGTGATGCATTTACCAATCGCTACTGCCCGATTTCTCAGCAAAGCACGGATACAAAATTTCTACTCGCTAGGAGACCAAAATCCCTTGCATAAAATAACATCTTAAAAATTAAAAGGTTAAGGGTTTTTTCATAAAAAAAATGGTTCTCCTTCCCCTTGGCACAGGAATTGAAAACTATAAGAAATAATAGATGAACAAATCGTTGGGATGAATCCCTCCTGGCGATGAAGTCAATGGTTTCGAAGCAAGTAAAGAAAAAAGTGTTGTGGAGATCGTAATGAGTATCAACACACCAAACAGGTGCAACTTATAAAGGGAGGCCGCGTTTCATGAAAATCAAACATCAAGGGCATCGGATAGCCATTGCGCTTTTAATCCTGATGGCGTGTTCTCCAGTACCCCTGGCAGGAGCCGAAGAGGCGGCAAAGATCAATTATGCGGACACGGCATGGATCATGATTTCCTCGGCGCTTGTGATGCTCATGCTTCCAGGCCTGGCTCTTTTCTATGGGGGCATGGTCCGAAGAAAAAATGTTCTGGGAACTCTGATGCACAGCTTTGTGCCCCTGGGAGTCATAACGGTTCAATGGGTCCTCATTGGATATTCTTTGTCCTTTGGAGAGGATATTGGAAGTTTCGTCGGAAACCTGGATAAGGCTTTTTTAAGTGGCATCAGTTATACCGACCTCAGTGGAACCATCCCTGAATATTTATTTTGTATGTTTCAATTGATGTTCGCAATCATCACCGTCGCTCTCATCAGTGGAGGCATGGCCGAACGTGTGAAGTTCAACTCTTATATTATCTTTATTTTTGTCTGGTCGACCCTGGTTTATGACCCTATCTGCCATTGGGTATGGGGCGGTGGCTGGTTGAGCGACCTGGGAGTGTTTGATTTTGCGGGCGGAACAGTGGTCCATATTTCTTCAGGCGTCGCCGGTCTGTCTGCCGCTTTAGTTCTTAAAAAACGGCGCGGATTCCCTGGCAAACTGATGATTCCTCACAGCCTGCCCTTTACTCTTCTCGGTGCAGGTCTTCTTTGGTTCGGATGGTTTGGTTTCAATGCCGGAAGCGCACTGGCCGCAAATGAAATCGCAGTCCTGGCATTCACCAATACTCAGGTAGCAACAGGCGCAGGTCTGCTTGGCTGGGTGGTCATGGAGTTTTATAAAGCTGGCAAAGCCAGCGCCCTGGGAGCGGCTTCGGGAATTGTTGCCGGTTTGGTCGCGATCACCCCGGCGGCCGGGTTCGTGGAACCTTTGTGGGCCATGGTCATCGGATTTGCCGCCGGGGTCTTTTGCTACGGCGCCGTCATCTTGAAAGTCAAAATGGGCTATGACGATTCCCTGGACGCTTTCGGGATTCATGGCATTGGCGGAGCGTGGGGCGCCCTGGCCACAGGGCTGTTTGTCACAGTGGGCGGAACGGGGCTTTTAGCAGGAAATTTAAAACAGGTAGGAGTTCAAATCATTGGCATCGCGGCGGCGGCGGCCTACTCGTTCGTTGTTACTTTTGTGATTGTTACCGTTATAGATAAAACCATCGGGTTCCGTGTCAATGATGAAGATGAAGAAATGGGACTCGACACCACTCAACATGGAGAAACGGGTTACAACCTGGTTTAATTATTAATAAGTATGTTATAATCAGTTAAGATTTGAATCATAATTTTTTGCACTCAGTTTTTTACCTCTAACTGCCAGTATAAATTGGCGGTTTGATTTAAGTATCGGATAACCAAATTATTTGATTGACATTTTATCCTAATAAAAATAATGTCTGCATTCACCAACAGTTCGAGATACTGTTTCGATTCGCCTAAAAAGGAGGAGAGGATGAAAAGATTCACCGCTAAATGTATATTGCTCTTGCTCGGTTTCACCTTATTGGCAGGGCCCGCTCAAGCCACTGATGTTTCTCTTAAGGTATTGGAGGGTGTTGAAATGCATGCCTTTGCCTCCTCATCCTACACTTTCAATTTCAATCAACCCACCCAGCGTGCGCCCAATTCGGCGACCAACGTCAATCGGGTTTATGACAAGGACCATAACAGTTTCAAATTCGATGTCGGCGAGTTGGTGTTTCTAAAGGACACCCCGAAGTCTGGAGACGTCGGATTCCGAACAGATCTCACGTATGGCTTCAGTCAGCCCGAAGTCAACCAGTCCGCCGACGATACAGGAGATACGCAATCCCACCAGTTCGATGTTCAGCAGGGTTTTGTTTCATATAAAGCCCCCATTGGGTCCGGCCTGCAGCTGGACTTTGGAAAATTCAACACCCATATCGGCGCTGAAGTGATGGATGGTTACGATGGCTGGAACTACAACTTTTCCCGGTCGTGGTTGTTTAGTTTCGGTCCCTTCACCCACACCGGCCTTCGCGCCTCGTACACCATCAACGATATGATCAGCGTCCTGGGCATGGTCGCCAACGGCTGGGATAACACGGTCGAAAATAATGATGGCAAATCCGTGGGAGCGCAGATTGCCATCACTCCCAATGATAGCGTTTCCCTATTGCTCAATTGGGTGTCAGGACCAGAAACAATTGGAAATCAGGCCTCGTTTTCCAACGATGTAACCAATCTTTTCGATGCCGTCCTGGATGTCAAGTTGACCAACAACACCCTGGCGCAAATAAATTTGGCTTATGGGATACAGGCCAACGGCGCGGCTGGTACGAGAGGAGACGCGGAATGGTGGGGGATATCCACTATCGTCCGCCACGACTACAATAAATGGTTTTCGATCAATTTAAGAGGCCAAGTCTTTAATGACCTGGACGGAACACGAGCCACTACGGCGGCAACCCTGCCTACGGGACAAGGTCAGGAGCTCTGGGCAGTCACCCTGACTCCGGAAGTCCGAATCAATCAAAATTTGGTCGTGCGGGCGGAATACCGGCATGACCAGTCCAACCAAAAGGCCTTTTGGGGTAGCGGTGCCGGAGATACGCGAAAAACTCAGGACACGGTTGCTCTCAACGCATTATTTTATTTCTAAAACGCAATCGCTTTAATCGATAAAAATCAGGCCAGGCGGTTTTTCCGTCTGGCCTTTTTTATTCCCCCACCCTGTGCTTTTTATCCAACCCAACTTCCATTGAGCATTTAGGTTTCACCTGCCGAGCAAACCCTGTAAAATAGTTGAAGATTAATCTCCCTTTTTCTGTGCCCTCATGCTCACTCAAGATCAAAATACAATCATATATCTGATGTTCCTAAACGGAATTCTTTTTCTGGGTTTGAACTTCATCGCCTATTCACTGGTTTTTCCCGGTCCCAAGGGTTCCAAAAGACTAGGGTATATTTTGATCTTCTCGTTTATTCTGGTTTTTGCAACACAATTTGAATATAGAGCACTGCTTTTGTTTGATTTCCAACCGGGACAAGTCCAAAAGATTCTTTTGTTTGGGATGATATTTCCCGTATTCTTGATTTCCATCGTTTATTACCGAATTAAAAGGAATCATCTGGAAAAGAAAAAGCGCCCGTCAACCGCACCGCATCAGGAACAAAATGAAACCGATTGACCTCAGAAGCGATACCCTGACTCAGCCAACAAAGGCCATGCGCGAAGCTATGGCCAAGGCAGATGTGGGAGATGACGTTTTCAGAGAAGATCCAACCGTCAATAAACTTGAAGAGAAAGCGGCGGAGATAACAGGGAAAGAAGCGGCGCTGTTCGTACCCAGTGGAACGATGGGGAACTTAATATCCATTCTGGCGCACTGCGCAAGAGGCGATGAAATCATTCTTGGAGACCGCAGTCACATCTTCCTGAATGAAGTCGGGGGAGTTTCTGCTCTGGGAGGGGTCCACCCGTATATCGTCTCAAATTCTGAAGACGGAACCTTGCCGTTGGATAAAATTGAAAAAGCGGTGAGACATTCCGATCTCCACTACCCTCCCACCCGTCTGATCTGTCTGGAAAACACCCACAACTATTGTCAAGGTTCGCCGTTAACGCCTGCCTATATGGAAGAGGTGGCTGATTTAGCAAGCAGACATTCGTTGAAAATTCATCTGGATGGGGCCCGGGTCTTCAACGCGGCAATCGCGTTAAATACTGAAGTGTCTGTCCTGGCTCGCCATGTGGATTCGGTCATGTTCTGTCTTTCAAAGGGACTGTCAGCACCCGTAGGGTCGCTTGTATGCGGTACCGAGGAGTTTGCCCGCAAGGCCAGAAAACTTCGTAAAATGGTCGGCGGAGGGATGCGACAGGCCGGTCACCTGGCAGCAGCAGGCCTCGTTGCTCTGGAAAACCAGATCAACGAGCTAAAAAAAGACCATCAACTCACCCAGGAACTCGCCCAAGGCCTGGAAAATATCGTGGGAATTGAATTAAACCTGCACCAAATTAAAACAAACATTATATTTTTTAAATTGAACCACCCCGTGATGACCCCTGATAGCTTTATAAACACCCTTGATTTCAGGGGAGTTAAAATACTGATGATCGAACCGGGTATTTTTCGCGCCGTGCTCCATAGAGAAATATCGTCAGAGCAGGTTAAAAAAGTTGTATATACTATCCGAGATCTACTTGTTTGACCGATAAAGATAAGGCGATTAAAGGCTTAGGGTTTGACACCGCTCTCACAAAACCATAAAATGCAGGTAGATTTGCAACTCAATCTTTAAACCGGGAGAAATTTTGTGTTAACACTGGATTTTCAGGAGAATAACGAATTAACCCGCAGGGCGCTCGAGGTTGTAAAGAGCCGGTACCTGTTATGCATTCTTGTCTCTCAAAGGGTTCACCAGCTCGAAAAAGGCGCCCAACCCACCATTGAGGTGGATGCGTCTGAGTATTCTTCTCCAAAATATTTCTTCTCCCTGGCTCTAAAGGAAATCATTGAAGGAAATATGGATCTGGAACAAACTGTAGAGGAATAATATCACCTAATTCCCTCCTTATCCACAAGGGGCCACTTCCTCAGGTTGTTCCCAACCTATTTTCTCCTTAAAATAAAAACAAAAAAAAAGCCCGCCTTTCGGCGGGCTTTTCATATTCACTTCTATCACGACATATTATTCAGGAATAATATCTCGTCTAACTTTACCCTCGTCGTACATCCTTCGAGTCCGTTTGGTCATCCACACCAACCAGCCCTGCAGACCGATGAAAACAACGGCCATGATCGGAGGCATGTAGTACAACGAATCGGGCAGAGGCGGCTCCAAAATGGTGTAATACCAGGTTGAAATAGCCATGTGCTCATCCTTCTCCTTATCAACACCCGCCCACTGCAAAAAAGAAACGGGAATGAAGGTCTCAGTTGGGATCTGTACGTCAAACTCTCCTTCAGTCTTCAAGGATCGTCTCAGCATCACCCTGACTTTACCTTGTTGAAAAAGAGAATCCACAATCTCCACCTGACCGCCTTTTTTCACTTCCAAAGCTTCAATGCCATGTCCAACTATTTCCTGGACACTGCCTTTAACTTGATACCCCTTTGCATTAGGAGCGTTGGTCGGAGTGTAATCCTGTACCATCAAATTCGCCTTCCAGATATCAACGGGTTTTTTGGAATCGCCATTGATAAAGTAAGGCTTTTCAGCTCCAAAGAGATCTTGAAGTTTGGCTGGCCACTGCATGGCAACCGCATCCGGATATTCAGGGTCGGTAGACATGAAGCGCAGGTGATACTCTAACAGGTAATAAACCGCATTATCCTCAGCACTCCATCGGGAAGACACCCAAAGATTATCCGTTTTGGGATCAAAGTTTCTTTTTCCCCGGGTAATCTGGCCCGCCATCGCGATGTAATGCTTTTTTGGGTTGTCCTTAAACTCTTTTGCCCAGGGTTTGATGCTCGGATCATCATCTGGAATATACCAGGAAGGATCGTCAATCTTGGGAACAACTTTCCCTTCAGTGTATTTGGAACTGATGAGAAAATCCGGAATCGGCTTGCTCGTCAAGTTGTCTATTTTCTTTCTTGGACAAAGAGAGTTAACAAAAGCCGCCAGCTTCCACCGGTCTTCAACCGTAATACGATCTTTGAAGTTCGGCATCGGCGTGCCATTCAACCCTGTGGAAACAGTTCGCACCACATTGAAAGGATCGTAATGGTTCCGTCGGCTACCACGGAAGTTCCAGCATTGCTGCCAATTTGCGGCAACAATCGGGAAACCCCAATCATCTTTCATAGTTGGGTTACCATCGCCGCGACCTTCACCACCATGACACTCAAAGCATTTATTCTTGGTAAAAATTTCTTTGCCTTGATCAATGGCTTCCTGCGGTATCCCTAAATGATAAGGGGCTTTGGTGCCCCAGGGATTGGTGCCAAAATCCTGAACGTTCACAGTATCATCCGCATCATCAAAACTCCGGTCCTGAACCAGAGTTTTAACAAAGTTGACAACCGCTACGATTTCATCGTCCGACAAAAACTCACCCCAGGCCGGCATTGCCGAACCCGGAAGACCGTTTTTGACGGTACGGATAAGATCATCTTCCAATGGAAGCTCGCCTGAGTCCGTGCGGCGAATCTTGAACGTACCCTGGATAAAGTTACGTGGGCGCGTAAATAAACGATCCGCAGAGGGACCATCGCCACCGCCCTCAACACCATGACACCAGACACAGCGTTTGTAATAGACTTTCTTACCCTTTTCCAGCAGTTCTTTTTTTACAGGGTCCGCCGGTTGCTCTGCCGCAACCGGGGATGCCAACAGGCAGAATGCTATCAGCATCACTCCCAGAAAGAACAACCGGCCAATGTTTATTTTTCTAATCTTATTCATAACACCTAGTTCCCTCTGTTTGAAGGTTGTTTGTGTTTATTACTTATTAAATGGTCCTTGGCCGGGTTAGTAGATGCCCTTTGGCTTGCCCTCTTTCTCCCATTGACCGACATAGTTCTCTTCCGTATCAAACGTCCTTGGATGCCATCCTGTGTACCAGTACTCGAAAAGGATGACCTTCCAAATCTCTTCTGTTGTCAAATGCTCTTCCCAAGGGGGCATTGCAGAAGACCACGGAGTTGATTCGTTCGGAAGCCCAGGGCCACCTTTTGAAACCCTCCAGAACAGAAAGGACTCTCTCAGCATGGCAATGGTACCAGGATCAATAAAGTTCGCCGGTGTCGGATTAAACACATGAGAGAACATTCCCAGCCCGTTGAGCTGATCCCCGTGACAGAAATGGCAGTTCTGAAAGAACACCGTTCCACCTTCGGTTACGTTTTTCATGTACTCATTTTTATCCGCATCCAGAAACGGGAAACTATCTTTATAATTATCCTGCTCGTCAACCCTGAAAGGATTTCTAGCGGATTCCAGGGTATACGTTTTCCCATGAACTTTGGTGGTTGCGGGAGGCGCAGGATGCACCGTCCGCAATTCAACAGGTTCTTCGAAAGCAGGATAGATAGCCTTGTAAGTTGCAAACCCAACCAGGACCGGCAACAAGACAAAAAGAACCATTCGCGCCAATTTGTATTCACCTGCAATGGTCTTGGCGATTGGCGCTCTAAATTCCCGGAAAGTATCCGCATCCTGACTGATGTAAAGGAATGTTCCGATTGACCACAACATCATATAAGTGATGAACAGGGTCCAGGGAATCGGTGGAAAAAGTATATATTTGTAAAAGTAGAAGCCCAGACACCAAACCACTAACGCATTCAGTGCGATCGGAGGCTTCAGCCGCAAAGTGATATTAACAAATATCAGGAATGCAGGGATTGTTAGATAATACACGTACCTGTTCAGGATCCAGCCGGGCTCTTTGGTTGTGAATATGGGAAACACCACATTATGAAACACCAGCAAACCACCAACAAATACGATGAAACTCATTAACGTTTTGTTCATCATTTTCTCCTATGTGATCAACCCTTTGGAGGGGCTTCTGTCTGGCTAATAAAATCAACGAGCTTATCCAGTGCTTCAACTGAAAGCATCTGCCCGAACGTTGTGGGCATCAGACCATCTGGAAAGGACTCGCCTGCTTCCTCATTGAAGACCACATAAGCGCCAGGGCTCAAAATAGACTCCCTGACATACTCCTTGGTATTCTTGGCCTTCCCCTTATAGTTTGAATCTTTGATTCTATTAGGGGCATTGGTTTTTTCATGGAGCTTGGGTCCGAGCTCTCCAACCGCTCCCTCAATTCCAGGGATGGTGTGGCAAAGCGGACAACCCAAGGTATTGATCATCTGATCCATGGACTCGTTCCCAGTCACGAATACCGGCTTATCGCCTTCTTCTGCAGGAGCGGCTTCCGCTGTAGCTCCACCACCAGTTGGCAGGGGAACAGTAATTTTCGCAAACTCACCAGGAGTGTCCTTAGATTGCAACCAGGCGATGACCGCATTCAACTCAACGGGAGTTAAACTGATCGGCGGCTTGTTGATAACAGGCATCGGACTTTTAGTGTCGCCATCCTTACCATAACCCGTCACAACGTAACAGGTAGGGCACATCAGGGATTCACGCAAATAATCTTCCCCTATCAAATCAGCACTTCCCGCTCTTCGGTACTCCGCAGGAATTTGATCGGGTTTCCCCTTAACAGTACCAGTGGCCGGCTCTGTCTCACCTATCGCAACAGGACTGGTTTTATACCTATCCTCTTTAATGCGGCCGTGACTCCGCTCTTCAACACCGAACAGATTCGGGCAACGACCTATGTTATCACCAGGATCAAACGTGTGACAAAGAGGACACTGACCTTTTCCGATCGACTTCTGACCCGCCACTTGCTTGGCACCCATAACAATGACACGGCCCATCTCAACATAGTCTTCCATGGTGAGATCTGCAGAGATTGCCGCCGCCTTCGGAGGCGGATCACTTCTTTGTTGAGGCAACCAGTTGGTGTAACCGGCGAGCAATACAGAAACCGTGCTCCAGAAGAAAAACGCTCTGACAATAGGTGGAGATTGAGCTTCGATTTGCTGGCTCTTGAAAAACACACCCCAGCACAGCAAAATTGCAAACACGGTTAATATTTGGTAATTAAAGAAGAAACTGATTTGCTCGACTTGCGTCAAATCGAACATATGCACAGTTTCAAAAAAACTTACCAGAGCCAAAACACCAAATATCCCCCCCCACAAGGTGGTGTTGACCCCCTCCCGTTCCCGGCAATGCTTGACCACATTACCGAAGACGAAGAGTGCGAAAAATGTGTACGCCATGGTCATATACGTCCACAAAATGTCATGCTGTTCAGGTAACATTCCTTACTCCTCTCCTTTTTTCCATCAAATTAAACTATTCAATCTAATTACTGAATATCCACTATATCTTACTGTTGCTGTTGAGCTGGAACTGGAATGCCCTCTGGCGCCTCTGCCTGTACTTTTTTGGCGGTCAAGCTGGCAATCCAGAAAACAATTATAAATTGTGTCCATACAAACAGCGTATTGAATGTCAGCATTTTTCCAGCCTCACCAATGGTCAGGGTATAGGCATCCACAGAGTTATCGCGAATAACCTCGGTCACATGCCAGAACAACCTTACGGCTGAGCGGATGTAGCCCATAAGCCCCATCAACCAGGTGAAGGAGATGGCCAGAAGGAAAATTGCGTAAGTTCCCACTTTGGACTGGGTTCCCCACTGAATTTCTCCATAGGACTCTGAATCCTTAAACATGGAAATATTAATGGCCGTCCCGACAAACAGCGTGGTCAGAGTGGTTGACACCTGAGGTACGGAGAGCCCTACCCGCACGTTAGCAGGAAGAAAATAACCATACACACCTAAGAAAACAATATTAGCGGCAGCGCCTACAAAAATCGCGGCGATCCAGCAATTGCCGATGGTTGCCCACGGCACGGTAATTTTCTTATTCGCTCTTTGATAAAGAAGGAAACATAAAATGGTCGTAACGATCATCAGGTTAACCGCAGTGTTTTTCGCCGACATAACCCCGAAATGCCCAACAATGGGATGCTGAGCCCCGCCCATGACCTTGAGCTCTGCAGGAGTCATAACGATGGTATGCGGAGTCATCCACATGGTGAAACATACGATCAACAACAGAATCATGTATTTTGCGTACTTCATATAACGGTGCGCCCCTTTGACGCGCGCCATCCCGTTATGCAGGTATGAGTTTGCGGCGAAGAAGAGCAGGCCGATCATAACCGCCTGAATGATGAAGAGCCAGGCCATGATTCCGCCCATCAGGGTGATACCCATCTGCTGACGGAAAGCATAAACCTCTTTCATCAACCAGTAGCCCGCGAAAGGCAGGGGAATCAAACCGAAGATACAGATAAACATCGCAACATAACAAACCCAGTCGTAATGCGCTCTTTCTTCTTCAGTTTTAGCTGTCAGATAGTGATAGGCCGCATACGCGCCAACGATACCACCACCAAAAACGATGTTACCGAGAATCCTGTGAACACCGACCGGATTCCACAAAGTGGAATGAATGACATGCCAGATGTTACCAAGGAACCTTCCCTGCTCATCGATACCACCGGGAGCCTGCATGAAAGTGGCCCATGAATTGGCCAGATACATCAAAACCGTACCGATGAGGTTCAATAAAACTGAAAGACTGCAATGAATCCATTTCAGAAAAGGATCGTCTTGCATCTTATCCCAACCGTAGTAATACACATACAGAACCCCACTCTCCGCCAAAAACATCAGAGCGTAGACATGCATTACAGGGCGGAAAACTCCAGCCATGTACTTGAAGAAACCAGGGAACAACGTAATAAAGGTAAAAAGAAGGATGCCACCCAGGATGGCGGTCCAGGAGTAAGCCGTCAAGCTGACCTTCATGAGATCGTGAGCCAGCCTGTCATACTTCCCAGCCATAACAGGATCTGATTCTCTTGAACGGATTCCAACGAACTCAATGAGCATACAGAAAATCGGCACCGCCAGAACGAAACTGCCAAAATACAGATGCTGCTGATTGGCAATCCAAAGAATCATCCGACTGGGTGCAAATTCATAATGATTGTAATCAGACTCGCCTAATTCAGGAGCCGGAAAACCACTTACAGGACCTTTCAGAGGATTGCCCTCATAGTCCTTGTAAAATACGTCCTGACCCCACTCAATTTCAGGCTCACCCTCTCCCTTAACTGCCTCTTCTGCCAGAACTTCCTGGGCAAAAGCCTTTTCGGCGAAAGCCTGCCCCGCATATGCTTCCTTCGCATACGCATCGGTCGCCAAACCGGGCAATAGATAGATGGCGAATGCCATAACCATTGCTAATGAAAATGCTGTGTATCTTCTCTTTTGTTTCCCCAACATGGTTTTAACCTCCTTTGGAATCCTAAGGACCCTTCAATAAAAAATATTTCGCGAAATCTACAAATCTATATGCAATTAAAAATTAAGAACATTTTTTATACTTATAAACCGATGCAAAAATACCTAAACCATTCTCTTAAGTGGGTGAGAAAAAATCACCGGCATTAACTCTCAATATTGGTGACCGTCACATTTAGCACAAAAAAACAAACCCAAAGCTCGCCCTTTGCCTGACAACACACCTCAAGGCAAACTCGGTTTTCAACTTATTTTAAAACTCTTAGCTTAAAAACCCGCAAAAAATAACCCTCGATTTTCAACTTTTTTTTAAGGATAAAATCTGCTTTTCCACCCGCCCAAGACAGCCTTCGGAAATCTATAAATTTTTGAATTATTTACCATAGGCAAAAAACCAAGTCAAGGTAAATCGAAATCCACGGGAATTATTAAAAACACGGGCTTTACCTGCTTGCAAAAACCGTTCATCCAACTCTTATTTTGACGGCTTCGGCATGAGCATCCAGGCTCTCCATTTCAGCCAATATCGTCAGCGAAGCAGCGCTTTTTTTCAAAGCTTCCTGAGAATAGCCAATCAAGCTGGTTCGCTTGATAAAATCATACGCTCCCAAAGGGGAAGAAAATCGTGCTGTGCCACTCGTGGGCAGTACATGGTTCGGTCCGGCAAGGTAATCTCCCATCGCCTCGGGAGTGAAGTGGCCAAGGAATATGGCTCCGGCATTCTTTATTCTTTTGGCCCAGAACTCGGGCTTATCTACCGCTAATTCAAGATGTTCCGGCGCGATGCGATTGGCAAGGTCGATGCCATCCTCCAAAGATGCCACCACCAGCAACCGGCAATGATTATCAAGGGAAGCCTTGATAATACCTCCCCTATCCCTTTGTTTTGTCTGTGTTTCTAGTTCTTCCACGACGGCCCTGGCAAGAGACTCCGAAGGCGTTACCAGAATCGGCACCGCTTCCTCATCATGTTCTGCCTGAGACAAAAGGTCCGCCGCCACGAAATCCGCTCTGGCGCTCTCATCGGCCACAATCAATATTTCGCTCGGTCCGGCGATCATGTCAATATCGACGACGCCGAAAACCATGCGCTTGGCGAGAGCCACATAGATGTTCCCCGGCCCGACAATTTTATCCACACGGGGAATGCTGGAGGTTCCAAAGGCCATAGCTCCAACGGCTTGCGCGCCGCCCACCTTAAAGATTTCCGTCACCCCCGCCAAATCAGCGGCGACCAGAACATGCGGGCTGAACTCTCCCTTGGGTGCCGGACTACACATGACCACACGCTCCACCCCGGCTACCTGTGCAGGAATAGCATTCATCAATACGGATGACGGGTACGATGCCTTCCCGCCGGGAACATAGATCCCTACAATTTCGAGAGGCCTAATTATTTGTCCGAGAAGTACATCGTCTTCACGATATTCCCAGGAGGACTGGACCTGGCGCTGATGAAACGCTCGAATATTCTTTGCGGCCAGCCTGAGGGCGTCAATTTGCTCAGGCTTTACCTGGCTGTAAGCTTGCTGAATTTCTTCAGGGGTCACTTGCAGGCGATCCATGGGCAAATCATGTTGATCGAAGCGATGGGTGTATTCCAGCAACGCTGAATCGCCCTTCTGCCTGACATCCTGCAGAATATTACGCACCGTCTCATCATGACTCATGAAATTCACGTTCGCCCGGTTCACCAGGGCATCGACCACAGCAATATAATCAGCATCTGTAAACTTATAAATTTTCATTGAGTTGTATATCCAAGCTTTTTAAAAATTCACCGGTTCCCCCGGTACTTTCCTGTCCCGATTGCTCTATCAGTTCCAGGTGCGTCTGCAAAAACTTTAAATCTTCAGGACGGTCCACATCGTACCAGGGAGGAAGCAGTTCCAGCGAACAGCCGGATTTTTTAACACGCTCCAGCGTTTGCGCCAATACCGCATCCGATCCCCAGGCAACATCCTCAAAAACATTCACCAGCTTCCCTGACATGCCTATCAGATAATAACCACCATCGGTGCTCGGGCCGATCGTCAAATCCTTTTCCGAACTCAATGCCTGTTCAATGTAATCTACCGGCAAAGACGGGCTGTCTGAACCGATGATGACCACCCGCTCGTATCCTTCCGCAAATCGCGCTTGAAAAGCATTGGCCATTTTTTCTCCCAGGTCATTACCTACCTGGGAAAATATCTCCAAAGCGCACTCATCTTTCAAACGGGAAAAAAAACCAGAAGCATCGGCAGGAGTTACACCTATGAAACGGTCTGCGGATTTCACGCGCCCGATTTTCTGGATACTGTCGTGCAAAAAATGGGTGTAGAGTTCAAAAATCGACTCCTCGCTCAGGAAGGGATGAAGACGGGTTTTCACCTGCCCCACCACCGGGTCCCTGGCGAAAAGGATGATAACTTTTGTTTGCGTTTTTGTCATTTTAAAAGTAAATCCCCTGGCAATTCACTGATGCCTTCTTCATTTCAAATATTTAGTGACCGACAAAGAGTTTGACTCGCTTTCACAAACCCCATAATATTTAGGTCCGTTTTATCAATTAAGTCCGAAGGAGGCGCATCATTTTATCCGATTGGGACAAGAATCTATTCTACTGGGTCAATTCGCATTTCCAAAATCCGATGATAGAGAAGTTTATGTCATTCATCTCTATCAAACAAAATTTTATTATCCCCGGAGCGATTGCAGTTATCCTTTTGCTCTGGGTCTATCGATTACGAGGGCTCGCCTGCCTGCTGGCGGGGGGAATCATGGTGGGGTTGAATGATTTCATCAGTCACAATTTTATCAAAGAGCTTGTGGCGCGGCCTCGCCCCTGCCACACACTACCCGATTTACAGCACATCACCAATTGCTCCAACAGCTTTTCCTTTCCATCCAACCACGCCAGCAATATGTTCACTGTGGCAACTGTGCTGAGCCTTTGCTTCAAAAACCTGGCCTTTTTGGCCTATACATTCGCCATCCTGGTGTGCTATTCCAGAGTTTACCTGGGAGTCCACTACCCTTTCGATGTCTTAGGCGGAGCCCTTTTGGGTATCGGAATGGGTGTCCTGGGGTATAAACTGTACAAAAAGTTTCGCAAATTCTTAAAGGCTTGAGACCCGATCCCCAAATGGCAGATCCCCGTAAAAAATTTTTATTCATCAAGGTGAGTTCATTGGGCGATGTCGTGCACGCCTTGCCCGCCTTGCGAACGCTTCGCGCCAATCATCCGCATTCGTATATTGCCTGGCTGGTGGAGGCGCCCTACCAGGATCTTCTATATAATAACCCGGATCTGGATGAAATCATCGTCATCCGCACCCGGCGCTGGCGTAAAAACTGGACTTTAAAAACGCTGGGCGAAATTTGGGCAACGGTTTCTCTATTGAGGAAACGCAGGTTTGATGTGGCGCTGGACCTGCAAGGGTTGATAAAAACGGGGTTGATTGCCCGCCTCTCTGGCGCACGCCAGCGCCTGGGCCTCAACCGGAAAAACTGTAAGGAGCCGTTGAACGCACTTTTCACCAATAGGAGAGCCGCTTTTATCGGTCCGAGAAACCACGTGGTGGACATTTACCTGAACCTGATTCGATTACTGGGAGACAACCAGCAAGCGCTGCAAACCCACCCTCTGGACGTTCCTGAGGGTACCAGCCTCCCTGTGGACCTGTTTTTCCAGGAGAATCCTGAAATCTCGGCGAAACCCATAGCCATCATAAACCCTGGGGCGGGTTTTCCAACCAAGCTCTGGAAACTGGAACGGTTCGCAAAACTGGCGGACCGCGTGGCTGAAGAGCTGGGGCTTTCTATATTGCTGGGCTGGGGTCCAGGAGAAAAAGGCATGGCGGAACAGATTGCCGATCAGATGCAGCAAAAATTCTGGATCGCTCCTAAGACATCCATTCAGGAGTCCATCGTTCTATTTCGTCATGCGGCTTTGATGATCAGTTGCGATTCCGGCCCGTTGCATCTGGCGGCGGCAATGGGCATTCCCACGGTTTCCATTTTCGGACCCACGGACCCAACACGCAACGGACCTTATGGGCCCAATCATCAAGTGGTCGTTAAGACCCTGCCGTGCAGTTTTTGCTGGAAGAAAGTGTGCCGCATTCAGACGCATGACTGCATGCAACAAATCGAAGTCGATGAGGTCTTTGAAACGGTCAAGAGCAGTGTCGCCAAATTTGTAAACGTGGCGGCTCCCGAAGTTAACTAAAACGCTTTAAATATGAGGTACTAAATATGGCAATCGATAAGGAATTGCTTGAAATTCTGGTGTGTCCCAAATGCAAGGGCGATCTTGACCTCACTCCCGAAGAGGATGGGATCATCTGCAACGCCTGCAAACTGAAATATCCCATCAAAGAGGATATTCCCATCATGCTGATCAATGAAGCGATTCCCCTGGACTGAGAACTTTCCAGATCCCGAACACGCCGCCAGTAAAAACGTCAGGAAATCATGGGTCTCAATTTAAGAAGACTGGAAAAGGTCGCCAAAAATATCTTGTGGGAGGCTCCGGGATTGTTTTTCTCTAAAAGGAAACCCGGACTTTCCGTCGATCTGGCGAAGATAAAATCCGTGCTGGTGGTGCGCCCCGATCGGCTGGGGGACGTGGTGCTTTCAACACCAGTCTACGCATCCATTAAAGCATCCATCCCTGGAGTAAAGGTGACCGTTCTGGTGGACCAGTCCAACGCTGGACTTTTGGCCAATAACCCCAATGTCGATGCGGTTCTGGAGTGGGACTCCAAGCGGCCCTGGAAAATATTTAGAGCCTTGCGCCGGGGGAAATACGACCTGGCGTTCACTCTCAATAAAACTTTCAGCGCCACCGCCGCCGTTCTCACCCTGTTGTCAGGAGCGGCCTGCCGGGTCGGATATCAAAATCCGCAAAACGCGTGGATGGTCGACGTGCAAGTGCCCATCGACAACAACCCCCGGCATGAAGTCGAAAATAATCTTGAACTGTTAAAAACCGTGGGATTGCCAATAATCCACCCCGCGCCGCAACTTTTTTTCAATGCGCAGGAAGAGCAAACCATTGATGCTTTACTGAATGCAAAGCGCAAGCATCCCGACCGCCCGTTGATCCTCATCAAACCCGGAACCCGCGTCCCCGAATGGGGATGGCGATTGGAAAAATTTCAAAAGGTGGCAGAACAACTCATCGATACGGAAGCCGCAGAGGTTTTTCTAATCAGCGGCCCCGGTGAAGAAAATATGACCGATGATTTCATGAGCAGTATGGAGCGCCCGCCTGTGCGACTTCCACCCCTATCCATCATGGAACTGGCATTGCTGATACAAAAAAGCGATCTTCTGTTTTGCAACCACACGGGAATCATGCATCTGGCGTCTGCCGTCAACACCCCTGTCCTGGCGATATTTAAACATGGGGAAATCGCCCGCTGGGGGCCGTATAATACGCCGAGCATTATTCTGGAAGAAAGATTCAACGATTCGCTGACACCGGATACGGTTCTCGAATCCATAGAAGAATTATTGAAAATGGGAAAAAGCCGACTGCAGGAAGAGCCTGGACGCTGAACTTTTTTTCACATATACCGATACCTCAAGAAAACCATTTCAAGGACCCAAATTCATGAACGAAAAAATCTCTGACACCGACAACCCGCAAGCGGTTGCCACCAAGGGAATCATATTCAACGAGCCGGTCCTCTTCGATATGGGGTCTCCGGGCAGAAAAGCCTATTCCTTACCGGAATGCGACGTGCCGGAGGTGGAAATCGAAACCCTTCTGCCGCCGGACGAAATCCGCGATTCCCTCGACGATTTCCCCGAACTGAGCGAGTTGGATGTCGTGCGTCATTTCACCCGGCTTTCGCAATGGAACTTCAGCATCGACACTAATTTCTATCCGCTGGGGTCGTGCACCATGAAATACAACCCGAAGATCAACGAAAACATGGCGCGGCTACCGGGCTTCAGCCAGCACCACCCCTTAACGCCGGAGGCTTTTTCTCAGGGCAGTCTGCACCTGCTGTTTGAACTTCAGGAATGTCTGAAAGAAATCAGCGGCATGGAACACGTCAGTCTGCAACCCGCCGCCGGCGCTCAAGGCGAGTTCGCGGGCATGCTCATGATTCACGCCTATCATGCGGCCCAAGGCAAGCCCAAAACCAAAGTCCTGCTCCCGGACTCCGCCCACGGCACCAATCCCGCAAGCGCCTCACTCTGCGGATACTCGGCGGTGCAAATCCCGTCCGACAAGGAAGGGTTGATCGACATCGAAAAACTCAGGCAGTTGATGGACGAGGACACAGCGGCGATCATGCTGACCAACCCCAACACCCTGGGAATGTTCGAGAAAAATATTCTGGAGATCACCGACATCGTGCATAAAAAAGGCGGGCTGGTGTACTGCGACGGTGCCAATTTGAACGCCGTCATGGGAAAAGTTAAAATGGCCGATATGGGCATCGACGTTCTGCACTTCAACCTGCACAAAACCTTTTCCACTCCGCACGGCGGCGGCGGCCCCGGCGCAGGCCCGGTGGGCGTACAGTCGAAACTCGAACCGTTTCTCCCGGTTCCGGTCATCGAGAAAAAGGGGTCCAAATACCACATGAATACCGACCGTCCCGAAAGCATCGGAAAACTGAAAGCCTTTTATGGCAACTTCGGCATTCTCGTCCGCGCCTATGCCTATATACGAACCTTGGGAGCGGAAGGCATCAAAGAAGCCGCCGAGGGCGCTGTGATCAACGCCAATTACATCAAATCGCAATTGAAAGATTTCTACCACCTGCCCTACCCCGGCCCGAGCCTGCACGAGTGCGTCTTCAACGATAAAAACCAGGCCCCGAAAGTCACCACGATGGACATCGCCAAGGCGCTCATCGACCACGGGTTTCATCCGCCCACGGTGTATTTCCCGCTGATCGTGAGAGCCGCGCTGATGGTGGAGCCCACGGAATCCGAGTCGAAGGAAACTTTAGACCAGTTCATCCAGGCCATGAAAGACATCGCCCAGCAAGCCAAGGACGACCCCGACGCCGTTCACAACACGCCCAAAATGCCCAAAGTCTCCCGGCCCGACGAAGCCCACGCCGCGCGCAACCCTACGCTCAGGTGGAGGAAATAATACCTCCCCCTTCCGTGAAGGAACTTTAGTTAATCCGTCATCGCGAGCCGCATAGCGGCGCGGCGATCCAGAATTTCTGGATTGCTTCGTCGCCGTTGGCTTCTCGCAATGACGTAGACCTATGGGATAAGATCAAAAGAGTTGAGGGCATCTCTAAAAATTGACTAAATGTTCTTATGTCGTCAATTCAAAGAGGTGTCTTTGTTATAGTGGAACAGGCTTTCCAGCCTGTTCGCACGGGCTGGAAAGCCCGTGCCACTGATTTAAGAAACTCTTTACAATGTTCGATTCTCTTTTAAAAACTAATTTTTAGAGGTGCCCTATAATTAATGAAATACTTCTCTTTTTGGCATGGTTGTAAACCGGGAGATTGCTTTCGCTTAATAAGTTTTTTCTAATCAACCATTCAACAAATTTTATAGAAAGTTCAGTCCAGTCAGAAACTTCAAATGTTTGGTTCCCAATGATTAATGCCATTGGTCTGCATTCTTTGTCAAGAACCTCGTTTTTTAGTTGCGAAAGTGAATATGTATTTTCCTCATATATATTCATAGGGAGCTCTGTTGTTTATTATTTTTCCCTCTTTGGACGAGAAAGTGATAACCAAAATCCCCCTATCCCCCTTTAAAAAGGGGGGAACCTGCTCCCCCTTCCACGAAGGGGGTTGGGGGGATTTAAATGCTTTGTAGAGGGTTGCCAAAATCAATCAATCGCCGATTTTACTTTAAAACCGGCTTCCTCGATGGCCTTCACCAATGGCGCTGTTTCGCACAGGTCCAGGCGGAACAGATAAATGCATTTATTGTTGTTTTTCTTGAACGGTGACATGCCGACGCTGATGATATTAATGTTATGGTCATGAAAAATTCCGGAAACGGCTTCAAAGTTTTTGGGATCTTTCCCCATGACGACATCAATGCGCGAACTGGAATGGATGATGCCCATCATATCAATAAAAAGCCCGAGAAGGTCCATGGTGGTTATAATTCCCACCAGTTTATTATCCGCGATTACTGGCAATGACCCGACTTTATTTTTATAAATTACCAGAGCGGCATCCTCGATATTGGTTTCCGGAGATACGGTCAAGCATTCCCTGGTCATGTGGTCCCGAACCTTCATATTTTTGGGCTTCAGGGCGGTTTCCGGTTTTTCAAGAAAAGAACTGCGAATGTCACTTTCTGTAATGATACCCACCAGCTCTTTTCCATCAACCACGGGAAGATGGCGAACCGAGTTTTTAACCATCAGGTTCTGAGCGGTATCCAGGCTATCATCCGCTTGACAGTGAATGGTTTTTTGACCATGATTTCTTCAACGATCATTTTTTCCTCCGGGTGTAACTGGATACAAAATTATCTTTGCAAACAAGCATGCGACCACCATTCTATGAAAAAACCGGGTATCACCGATTGGCTTTCATTTTAAAGTTATTGTGGTTCCTTTTTTTTATTTAAAGAAACTGCTGTTTAAAAGTCAATCGTACCATTTTTACCAGAATTCCTTTCAAGATTACAGTTATTTAAGAGCAGTGGAGGGGGGAAGTATGGAGTACGATGGACCCGTGAAGCCAAAGCTTTGTAAAGGTTATATTTTTGTCCATATGTGGCGATAAAGAAAATTAGTTGAAAACGGAAACCAATCCTGCCATTCTCTAGTGCGATTTCCCTGACATGAACCAAGGCAAGTGGAAACCCGAGCGCCAATATTTTGTCGGATTGTCGCAGTTCATCCAACGCTGGAAATTGATTGGTGTTGAAAAGACATTATTTTTTGTGTAGTAACAGTAATCTTTTTTGCTAATACTGCCATAATCCCTGTAAAATCTGGCTTTATTGCAGAGGCATATTATTTGCACTTTGCATTGGTGGTTTTGTGGAATGTCGTTCACCTGATAATTCCTTCCGATGTACGTATAATACCTTCATCCCCTTGCGGGAATCGAATAATTAATAACACCATTTATTTGTGACGATGGCTAAATATATAAGACCAAAGAAGCAAGGGTTGTATGACCCGGCTTTTGAAAAAGACAGTTGCGGCGTTGGGTTTGTCGTTCATATGAAAGGCAAGCGGTCGCATGAGATTGTTCTTCAGGGACTTGACATCTTAAAACGCCTGGAGCACCGCGGCGCTTGCGGAGCGGACCCTTTGACCGGTGACGGCGCTGGATTATTGATCCAGATGCCCCATAACCTCTTTCGCACCCAGTGCGCTAAAATTGGCATTGATTTGCCCGAACCGGGTCGTTATGCATCGGGACTGGTGTTTCTCCCTAGAGAATACAATGCAAAAAAATGCGTTAAAATTTTAGAAGATGTTGTCTCCCAGGAGGGCCTGAATTTGTTGGGCTGGCGGGAAGTTCCGGTTGACAACACGAGCATCGGCCATGTGGCCCGCAGTGCCGAGCCTATGATACGACAGGTATTTATTGGCGCTGGCGATGATATTAAGGATGAGGTGCAGTTCGAGCGTCGTCTGTTTTGTGTGCGCAAGCAAGTGGCGAATGCCGTTCGTGCCGCCGGTTACAATCAGGATAACGAAAGTTTCTATATAGTCAGTCTTTCCTGCAAGACGTTTATCTATAAAGGCCAGCTCATGGCGCCACAGGTGGAGACCTACTTTCTGGATATTAAGGATCCGGAGATGGACTCTGCTCTGGCCTTAGCCCATTCCCGGTACAGTACCAATACGTTCCCTTCCTGGGGCAGGGCTCAGCCATTTCGCTATATTGCCCATAACGGTGAAATAAATACCATCCGTGGAAATAAAAACTGGATGCAGGCAAGAGAGGGGATGTTTGAGACGCCGCTCTTTCCTGAAATCGAAAAAATCCTGCCTGTTATTGCCCGGGGAGGAAGCGATTCCGCCGATTTTGATCAGGCTCTGGAATTGCTGGTGCAATCGGGACGCTCTCTTCCGCATGCAATGATGATGATGATTCCCGAGCCATGGAGTGGACATGAAACGATGGATGCCGACAAGCGCGGTTTTTACGAGTTTCATGCGTCCATGATGGAACCCTGGGATGGACCGTCCTCGATAGCCTTCACCGATGGCGATGTGATTGGCGCGGTTCTGGATCGAAATGGGTTGCGGCCCTCCCGGTATATCGTCACCAAGGATGATTTGGTGGTTATGGCTTCGGAAGTGGGTGTTTTACCCATCGCTGAAGCGGACATCGTTCATAAAGGCAGGCTTCAGCCGGGTAAGATGTTTCTCGTCGATCTCCGCGAGGGACGAATCATTTCTGACAAAGAACTCAAAGGTAAAATATCGACACAAAAACCTTACACCCAATGGGTCCGGGAAAAGCAGGTCAATCTGGATTCGCTACCATCCACAGGGGATAAATTCGAGCCCGATTTCGAAACGTTGCTCACCCGGCAGGTGGCTTTTGGCTACACCGCCGAGGATATAAAAATCGTTCTTGCACCCATGGTCGGCAAGGGGATGGAAGCCACGGGTTCCATGGGGAACGACACGCCGCTTGCGGTGCTTTCGGAAAAACCACAATTGTGTTTCCACTATTTCAAACAATTATTTGCACAGGTAACCAATCCGGCCATCGATTCCATTCGCGAGGAACTGGTGATGTCGATGGAAGTGACGCTTGGAAAAGAGCTCAATCTGTTGTCGGAATCGCCGGATCATTGTAAGAAACTTAAGGTCACCCATCCTGTTCTGACGGTTGAGGAGCTTGAAAAGATCAAGGTCTTAAATGAGCCGGATATGAAAAGCGTGGTGTTGCCGATCCTGTTCCCCGCTTCCGAGGGAGAAGCAGGGCTGGAAAAAGCGCTCAATGAGCTTTGCAGGCAGGCATCCAAGGCCATTGAAGAAGGCGCGACCCTTCTCATTCTTTCCGACCGCGGCATGGATGCGGATCATGTTCCCATCCCCAGTTTGCTGGCGACAGGAGCGGTCCATCAACACTTACTGCGTGAATTGACGCGGACGCGGGTTGGGCTTGTGGTGGAAACGGGTGAAGCGCGTGAAATGATGCATCTGGCTCTGTTGATTGGTTACGGGGCGGGTGGGGTTTGTCCCTATCTGGCTTATGAGACGGCGGCAGACATGGCCAGGGATGGATTGTATGTCGAAAAGATGGAAGTGCGAACCGCACTCAAAAACTATATCAAATCCACCCGCAAGGGTTTGTTTAAAATTATCGCTAAAATGGGCATCTCAACCATCCAGAGTTATCGGGGAGCGCAGATCTTCGAAGCGGTCGGATTGGCAAATGATGTGGTGGCAAAGTATTTTACCGGTACTTCCTCCAGAGTGAGCGGTGCGGGGCTTCAGGTGATTGCCAGGGAAAGTTTGATGCGCCATCAAAATGGGTATCACCGGGCGCAGGAAGTTCCTATGGCTCTAGATCAGGGAGGGAATTATCATTGGCGCCGGGGCGAGGAAAAACACATGATCAACCCTTCTTCTATCGCCTTGCTTCAGCACGCCACTCAATCCGGTGACTATTCGCTTTTCAAAAAATATTCCAGTCAAATGAACGAGGTCCATATCCGCCAGTGTACGTTACGCGGGCTTTTTAAGTTTAAGAAAGCAAAGTCCATTCCCATTGATGAGGTGGAGCCCGTCGAGGCCATCACCAAGCGGTTTTGTACCGGGGCCATGTCCATCGGGTCCATTTCCCGCGAGGCGCATGAAACTCTGGCTATTGCCATGAACCGTCTGGGCGGTAGAAGCAACACCGGGGAGGGCGGAGAAGACTCGGTAAGATACACGCCCGATGCTAATGGGGATTCTCGCAGGAGCCGGATCAAACAGGTGGCATCCGGTCGGTTCGGCGTCAACAGCTATTACCTGGCCAATGCCGATGAGATGCAGATTAAAATCTCCCAGGGCGCCAAGCCGGGAGAAGGGGGACAGCTTCCCGGTCATAAGGTGAGCGAATATATTGCTAAAATCCGCCACTCGACGCCTGGAGTGGGTCTGATTTCTCCCCCGCCGCATCACGATATCTATTCTATTGAAGACCTTCAACAGTTGATTTTTGATCTGCACAATGCCAATCCGGACGCGGCGGTGAGCGTCAAGCTGGTTGCAGAAGCGGGAGTCGGGACCATTGCTGCAGGTGTTTCCAAGGCGCGTGCGGAAGGCGTTCTCATCAGCGGTCATGATGGGGGGACGGGGGCATCGCCACAAACATCCATCAAGCATGCGGGTCTGCCCTGGGAGCTGGGTCTCTCCGAAACCCAGCAGGTTCTGGTGATGAACGATCTTCGGGGCCGGATTCGCGTTCAGGTGGACGGTCAACTGAAAACAGGAAGGGATGTGGTCATCGGCGGCTTACTGGGTGCGGATGAATTTGGTTTTTCGACCACCGCCCTGGTCGCCATGGGTTGTATCATGATGAGGAAATGCCATCTCAATACTTGTTCTGTGGGCATTGCCACTCAGGACCCGGCCTTAAGAAAAAAATTCACTGGCAAACCGGAGGCCGTTGTTAACCATTTCAACTTTATCGCTCAGGAAGTGCGAGAAATCATGGCCGAGCTTGGGTTCAGAAAGTTTGAGGATCTGATCGGCCATGTGGAATTCCTGGAAGGTGAAAAGGCAGTCGATCATTGGAAGTCGAAAGGAGTCGATGTCAGCAATATTCTTTATAAACCGAAAGTTGCCGAAACGGTGGCCATTCGTAATGTATGCAAGCAGGATTTAAGCGGTGACCTGGACAATGTGCTGGACCACCAATTGATTGAGGCCGCCAGGCCCGCTCTGGACAGTAAGTTTCAGGTGCATCTGGATTTTCCGATCGGAAATACCGACCGGGCGGTCGGGGCCATGTTGAGTTACCGGATTTCCAAAAAGTATGGAGAAGAGGGACTTCCGGCGGACACTCTGAACATCAATTTCAAGGGATCCGCAGGTCAAAGTTTCGGAGCGTTTCTTGCTCATGGCGTCACCTTTGATTTGGCAGGTGACGCCAACGATTATGTTGGAAAAGGCCTGTCTGGAGGAAGAATTATTGTTTACCCTCCCAAGGAATCTCCAATAGTTCCGGAAGAAAATATTCTGATCGGTAACACGGTTCTTTATGGGGCCGTCTCTGGGAGCGCCTTTTTCCGGGGAATTGCCGGCGAACGATTCGCTGTTCGCAACAGTGGTGCTCGTACCGTTGTGGAAGGCGTGGGCGATCACGGGTGCGAATACATGACCGGAGGCGTGGTTGTGGTTCTCGGAGAAACCGGGAGAAACTTTGCCGCCGGCATGAGTGGCGGGCTGGCATTTATTCTGGATCGAGATAATCTGTTCGATATCCATTGCAATAAGGGAGTGGTTGATTTGGAGCGGGTGGAAGAGGGTGAAGATATTGGTCTTTTAAAATCCCTCATTGAAGAACATCACCTGCGCACGAACAGTTCCGTGGCTAAAAAAGTTTTAGATGAATGGGAAGCAACGCTTCCGAGTTTTGTGAAAGTGTATCCGCGAGACTACCGGAGAGTTTTGGAAGAACGGAAAGCGCGAGAGCAGATGATTGGAGAGGTAGCCTGATGGGTGCACTTAGAGGATTCATGGAAATCGGTCGGGAAACGCCGCCCGAACGCCCGGTAGAAGATCGGTTGAAGGATCATCGGGAAGTTTATGAAGAGTTTCCCGAACAAAAGTTCCGCGACCAGGGAGCGCGTTGCATGGACTGTGGTGTGCCATTTTGTCAGTCCGACACTGGTTGCCCGCTGGGGAACCTGATCCCGGACTGGAACGACATGGTTTATCGGGGCGAGTGGGAAGAAGCGCTGGCCCTGCTTCTTAAAACCAATAATTTTCCTGAATTCACCGGCAGGATTTGTCCTGCACCCTGCGAAGGGGCCTGCGTTCTGGGGATCACCGAACCGCCGGTCACAATCTGCAAGATCGAGAAGCAAATATCCGATAAAGGTTTTGAAATGGGATTTATCAAAGCCAACCCGCCTGAAAAACGCACCGGCAAAAAAGTGGCCGTTGTCGGCTCAGGCCCTGCGGGGCTGGCCTGTGCCGCCCAGCTCAATCAGGCAGGTCATCTGGTGACGGTGTTTGAAAAGGATGACCGGGTCGGTGGGTTGTTGATGTACGGCATCCCGCATTTCAAACTGGAAAAGGAAATTGTCAAACGCCGCGTCCAGTTGATGGAAGAGGAAGGCGTTATTTTCAAGGTCAATGTGAACGTGGGCGTGGACCGCTCCATCAAGGAAATGCAGAAGGAATTCGATGCCGTTGTTCTATGCGGCGGGGCGCAGAAATCAAGAGATCTCTCTGTGGAAGGGCGGGATCTGGCTGGGATCCATTTCGCGATGGAGTTTCTTCCTCAGCAAAACAAGCGCAATGAGGGAGATACCATTCCTGAAAAAATTTCTCTCACTGCGAAAGATAAAAATGTGCTTATTATCGGCGGTGGCGATACCGGCTCCGACTGTTTGGGGACCTCGTTGCGCCAGGGAGCGAAAAAAGTGCATCAGTTCGAGTTGTTGCCGCATCCTCCTGAGGAACGAGATGGCAATAATCCCTGGCCCCAGTGGCCCAAGGTTTACCGGGTGACTTCTTCGCACGCCGAGGCCGAGGATGAAGTGACCGAATTCTGTGTTTCGACGACAAAATTTTCAGGGAAAGACGGAAAAGTTAAAAAAGTGCACGCCGTGAAAATCATGTTTGGCGACCCGGACCCCAAAACCGGGCGTCAACCGATCATTGAAGTGTCGGGGTCGGAATTCGAGTTGGATGTTGATCTTGTCTTGCTGGCAATGGGGTTTGTGCATCCCCTCCACGAGGGCATGATTCAGGAACTTAATGTCAAGCTTGATGCACGCGGCAATGTGGCGTGTGATGAAAATAAAATGACCAGTGAAAAAGGCGTATTCACCGCCGGCGACATGACCCGCGGCCAGTCGCTGGTCGTCTGGGCCATTGCCGAAGGGCGCGAAGCCGCCCGTGGCGTCGATCAATACCTTATGGGTGTCACCCACCTGCCTCACAGCCAGTTTCTTTGAAAGTTTGAATCCCATTGTAATGGGTTAAACCCACATTTCCCATTCGGGGAACTGCCGGGCAAGGGATCAAGGAAGGCAAAATTGCCCTGGCGAGAACCCGACTTTGCTGCCATGCCTTCCGAGACAATGAAGTCGGACTGCAATTGCTATCCTTAGCCTATAATGTTGTAAACTTTTTGCGACGGCTGGCGTTACCACGAAAAATAAAACATTGGACCTTGATCACCCGAAGTTGATCAGGATCGGGGCAAAGATCCTAGAGAAGGTCCATTTTTTCAGGACCACTTTCCATGAATATGAACGGTTAAATGGGAAATCCCGGCTATAATTTATTGTTGACACGAAATCTCTTTAGGAATGAAATGAGATGGGTCGCTAAAAAAGTTTAATCTTCTCACAAAATTACATAAAACTAAGAGGGTCAACATGACAACCGAATATTCAGAAAGCGAGTTAGCTATCATTAATCTTCTAGAAAAACATGTAAATGCTGAACTAGCGGGTGATTTAGATACAACGATGGCAACAATGTCTGAGAACCCACACCTTTTTAATATTCCAAATATGATGGGTGGTAACGGATACGATGGGGTCAGAAGTTTTTATAAAAATCATCTTGTTGGAAAGTTCTTTCCACCCGATGTAACAATGAATCGGGTGTCACTAACAGTGGGAACCAATCAAATTGTGGAAGAGTTGGTAATTAGTTTTACACATACCACTGAAATTGATTGGTTACTTCCAGACATTGCACCAACGGGTAAAAAAGTAGAAATTGGAGTTGTTGTGATTGCTGGTGTTAAAGACAAAAAGTTGACCCATGAACACATCTACTGGGACCAGGCGAGTGTTCTTGTACAGGTTGGTTTACTTGACCGTACGGGTCTGCCTGTATGTGGTGCGGAGAGCGCTAAGAAATTACTTGATCCATCTATACCAAACAGAATGTAGGGTTCTCATACATTGTTTTAATTTTCCGAGTTCGTTTCCCGAACGAAAATAGCCTGTGAACTTGCGGAAAACCGCTTCACGGTTTACGCACAGGGTCCAAAGGTCCAGCTACAACAGCAAAAATTTTTCAAATGGATTTAATTTTTAAAACCCAATAAAAACCTTAAATAATTAAGGGTGTCTCTAATAACTAGTTATTTTTATGTCTGGCAACTCGCGGACCTTTATTTCATAAGGCCCGCTCATGGCCCGGAACCATTTTTAGAGATGTCCTTAAACCGGAAAGCCAAGGACAGGAGTTGAAACAATGTCAACGAAACCCACATTCAAACTATCCGCAAGATAATTAATCCCAAAAATAACCCAGGATAAAAATCCCGAGAATCGCCCGGTAAACGATGAACGGCATCAATCCGACCTTGGCGACGATCTTCAAAAGAAGTTTGATGGAAAAATAGCCCACGACAAAACTCACCAGAAACCCAATTCCCAATTGAGCGTTATTGTAAATAAGATGCTCTTTCGGGTTGGATAGCCAGTCAACGAGGGAATGCAGTCCCGCCGCCATGATGATGGGCGTGCCCAATAGAAATGAAAACCGGGCGGCCTGTGTGTGTGAAAGATTGCTGAAGAGTCCTGCGGCGATGGTGATTCCAGACCGCGAGGTTCCGGGTAAAAGAGCGAGGGCTTGAGCGAAGCCGATCAGCATCACCTGTCCCAGAGACATTTTAAAGATATCGGTTTTTTGGGTTTCCCGTTTGGCAGAATATTTGTCGGCAATAAAGAACACCACCGACCAGACCAAAAGGTTGATGGCAATAAACTGCGGGATGCGGACATGAGATTCGATATAGTCCATGCCAAGCAGGCCGATAATTCCCGCTGGAAATGAAGCGAGAAGGATGTTGATAGCCATTTGTCGGATGGAAGGGTCCGCTTTCCGGTCAAATAAACTGAACAATAGCTTGGACAGGTCTTCACGAAAATAGATAATGATGGCCATTAGAGTCCCCAGATGTAGAATAGCATCGAGGGCCAGACCCTGATCTTCGAATTCAAACAGGAGGGGAGCCAGGATTAAATGCCCCGAACTGGAGATGGGCAAAAACTCCGTCAAGCCCTGGATGATACTTAAAAAGATGATTTGTAAATATTCCATTCAGAAGATGCCTTGGCTCGGCGAAAATATCCGCCTCACTATTTAAAGGATGATAAACAAGGGATGGGGGCACTCAAAAGAAATTTTTGTTGTTTCAAAAAGGCATGGAACGACAAAATAAAACAAGCGGAACTTGTTGAAATGTTATTGCTTTAAATATAATTTATTACCTTTGCCGGGTCCAGAAAATTATGCTATGTTAGCCGTTAAAAAAGTGGTAAACGTTGAAATTAATGATATTTCCCCATTTTTAGGCTGAAAAATATTGAACATCTCCTGATTTCGGCCAGTTTGATTTTACGTCCAACACCAAACTCCTGTAGGCTATAAGTCTGATAAAATATTTAAAAATATCCACATGAGGGTTCCTTAAGCTTCAAAATATTGAACGATGAGAAATTTTCCAAGAATAAACAGATTACCACCCTATGTTTTTAGCATTGTCCAAGAGCTGAAAATGCAAGCCCGGCGACGCGGCGAGGATATTATTGATTTTGGCATGGGAAATCCCGACATGCCGACACCCAGGCATATTGTAGACAAGATGTGTGAAGCGGCCAATAAACCGTCCAATCATCGTTATTCATTATCAAAGGGGATCTATAAACTCCGGCTGGCGATTACCGATTGGTACATGCGAAACTATAATGTCGAATTGGACCCCGAAACGGAGGCCATAGCCACCATTGGGTCGAAGGAGGGGATTTCTCATTTAGCCCTGGCGTTGATCGGTCCAGGGGATTCCGTTCTCGTTCCGACGCCCACGTATCCCATTCACACTTATGCTTTTATCCTGGCCAACGGGGATGTTATTCAGGTTCCGTTGGGCAAGGACGGTAACTTTTTTCCTGCGTTGCTGGAAACTTTTAAGAGAACCCTGCCGCGGCCCAAAGCCATCATCATTAATTTCCCTCACAACCCGACAACGGCGGTGGTGGAAATTGAATTTTTTGAGAAGATCGTGGCTTTCGCCCAAGAACACGAATTGATCGTGATCCACGATTTCGCCTATGCGGATATAGTATTTGACGGTTACAAGGCTCCAAGTTTTTTACAGGTTCCGGGCGCCAAAGATGTGGGTGTGGAATTATTTACTTTGTCAAAAAGTTACAATATGCCGGGCTGGCGAGTGGGTTTTGTCGTGGGGAATAAAGAACTTGTTCAGGCGCTGGCCAAGGTGAAAAGTTATCAGGATTATGGCATGTTTCAACCCATCCAGATCGCAGGCATCATTGCCTTGAACGGTCCGCAGGAATGTGTTGAAGAGGTGCGCCAGACTTATTTGAGCCGCAGGAATGTGCTTTGCGAGGGGTTGAACCGGATCGGTTGGCATGTGGAGCCACCCAGGGCAACCATGTTTGTTTGGGCTGAAATTCCCGATGCCTTTAAAAAAATGGGTTCGCTGGAGTTTTCCAAACTGCTCCTTGAAAAAGCAAAAATCGCTGTTTCACCAGGTATTGGGTTCGGCGATGGGGGCGATCATTTTGTTCGTATATCGCTTGTGGAGAATGAGCATCGAATCCGTCAGGCCATTCGCGGCATTAAAGAAATATTATAAAAACTTTGGGATGAAAAGTTGGTTCAATGAAGAACGTTAAATTAGGATTGATTGGGTTTGGCACCATAGGCGCCGGTGTGGTAAAAATTCTGTCTTCCAACGCGGATGTTATTCAAAAAAGATTGGGCGCTTCGGTTCAAATCGCTAAAATAGCAGACTTGGATATCACGACCGATCGTGGGGTTCCCGTGGAAAGCGGTGTGCTGACCACCGATGTGGACGATATCCTCAACGATCCGGAAATTGAGATCGTTATCGAGTTGATCGGTGGCTATGAACCGGCAAGGTCTTTTCTCCTCAAAGCCATTGAAAACGGCAAGTATGTGGTCACCGCCAACAAAGCCCTGTTGGCAAAGCATGGAGACGAAATTTTCTCAGCCGTGGATCAAAAAGGATTGAGCATCGGATTTGAGGCTGCGGTAGGCGGAGCGATCCCGATCATCCGTTCCATCCGTGAGGCTTTTGCGGCCAATAAAATTAGCGCTATTGAGGGAATCGTCAATGGAACGGCGAATTATATTCTCAGTAAGATGTCCGATGAGGATTGTGATTTTCAAACGGCCTTGAAAGAAGCTCAGGAAAAGGGTTATGCTGAAGCAGACCCGACGTTCGATGTGGAAGGAATCGATTCGGCTCATAAAATTGCCATATTGACTCGATTGGCCTATGGTGTGCCCATCGACGTGGACGGAATCACCGTTCAGGGAATTTCCAGCATCACTCAAGAAGATATTGAGTGTGCCAGGGAATTTGGCTATCGAATCAAACTGCTGGCTATTTCTAAATATGACGGGAAGGCTCTCGATGTCCGCGTGCATCCTGCAATGATCCCGGTGGACCATCCGATGGCAAATGTTAATGGGGTTCTAAATGCGATCCGCGTTTGTGATGATTTGATGGAAGAGAATATTCTAGTCGGGCATGGAGCCGGATCGTTGCCCACGGGAGCCGCAGTGGTGGGGGATGTCGTGGAAATTATCCGCAATTCCCTGGTGGGTGTCGGAACACGTGTTCCTTCCCAGTCGTTTCAAAAATCGCATGTAAAGCCTCTTCCTCTCAAAAGCATTGATGAAATTGAAGCGGAATATTTTTTGCGATTTCGAGTGAAAGATATCCCCGGAGTCCTTTCAAAGATATCCGGCATACTGGGAGATCATTCCATCAGTATTGCTTCCATGATTCAAAGAGGGCGGGACGATGACGGTAAAGGGGTGCCGCTGGTCATGATGGTGCATCGCTCCAACGAGAAAAATATTCAGGACGCACTGATGGAAATTGACCGTCTGGACGTGGTCTGTGAAAAATCCAACTTGATCAGGGTCGAAAATTAATTATGGGATTTCGCGCATGGTTCCAGTGCATCAACGGGTGCTCCGGGCAATACGAGCTGACTGAAGTCATTTATCGCTGCCCCGATTGCGGGGAACTGCTGGAGGTCCAGCACGACATGGATCAGCTCAAACAGCGTTCCGGCGAGGAGTGGAAAGAACTGTTTATCCGGCGTTACCGGACCAATGAGTGGCCTTATGGAAGTTCCGTGTGGGGCAAAAAGGAATTGGTATGCCCCAGTGTAGACAATGAAAATATTGTGTCCACCTATGAAGGGGGAACGAACCTTTTCTGGGCTGAAAGGTTGGGCAAACAATGGGGGTTGAAAGACCTTTGGGTTAAACAATGTGGAATGGCTCATACGGGTTCTTTTAAAGATCTTGGCATGACGGTCCTGGTCTCCATGGTCAAACAAATGATGGCCAATGGGAAAAGAATCCGCGCCGTGGCTTGCGCTTCCACTGGCGATACGTCAGCGGCATTAGCCGCTTATTGTGCGGTTGCGGGAATCCCTGCCATCGTGTTTCTTCCCAAAAACAAAGTTTCGCTCACCCAGTTGATTCAACCGATCACCCACGGCGTTTTGACCCTTTCGCTAGATACCGACTTCGATGGATGCATGAAACTCGTCCAGAAAATCTGTGCGGAAGACGATATTTATCTGGCCAACTCGATGAACTCACTAAGAATCGAAGGGCAGAAAACTATTAGTTTTGAACTGGTTCAGCAATCGAACTGGGAAGTTCCCGATTTTGTAGTGGTTCCCGGCGGCAACCTGGGAAATGTCAGCGCCATAGGCAAAGGGTTTCAGATGCTACACGATCTGGGAATCATCAATAAATTACCGAGATTAGTTTGTGCCCAGGCCGAACGCGCCGATCCGCTTTATCGTTCATATAAAAAGGGGTTTGAATCATTCAAATCCATTCGCGCTAAAAAAACACTGGCTTCTGCCATTCAGATCGGTGACCCGGTCAGCGTGAAAAAAGCCATACGGACCCTGCAGGCGTTTGACGGGATTGTCGAGGAAGCGACGGAAGCCGAGCTGGCTAATGCTGCGGGAAAGGCCAATCGTACCGGGTTGTTTTGTTGTCCGCATACGGCGGTGGCATTGGCGGTCACGGAAAAGCTGGCCAAGCGTGGCGTTTTCAAACCGACAGACCGGGTGGTTGTTATTTCAACGGCCAATGGACTGAAGTTCACCGATTTCCTTTACAAATATCATATGAACCAGTTGCGGGGAATCGAGTCAGAATACCCATTTTCGGCAGTTGAACTTCCAGCAGACTATAATCAAGTAAAAGATACGATTTTGAAAAGTATCGAGTCCTCAAAGTAGAGGGGTTTAAATGAAAAGAACAATCTCAGCGCTGTTGATTGCCATCTTCATCCTGAACTGCGGACAATTCCTTTTTGCCGAGCCTCTAAATGGAGCTGGCGTGCAGATTGATACCGGGGAATTTGTGATGGGCGATACCTATTGCCTTGAGGAACAAGATAATGCGGATTGGTGCAGAGACGAAGTTCCTCACAAGGTGCAGTTGGATTCTTACCTCATCGACAAATACGAAGTGACAAACGCTGATTATAGCAAGTGTTTTGCAGTCGGTGCGTGTGGGCCGCACCCTCTGCACGAAGACAGGCCGAAAGAATTTGATGGACCCAAACAACCTGTGGTTTTTGTTACCTGGGAAGATGCCAACAGCTATTGCCAATGGAAGGGCGGCAGACTTCCTACTGAAGCGGAATGGGAACGGGCCGCGCAGGGCAAGGAACTGGGGGGTGCCCACTTCGGCAAAAAATACAGACTGGGTTCGCCCAGGGGTGTTGGAGAACTTTCACCCAACTCTAAAGGGTTATACGATATGCTGGGCAATGTTAATGAATGGACGCAGGATTGGTACGGCCCATTCGATACAGCAGGAGTTTCTGTTAACCCCAAAGGCCCGGCATCAGGAAAAGATAAAGTAATCCGTGGGGGATCGTGGAATTCTCTCAGTCATTATTTAAGAGTGTCCGACCGGGTGGCCCGGTCTCCCGAATTGCGCTACAGCGATGTCGGATTTCGTTGTGTTTTTTCTCTATCGGGGAAAGGTTGATTTGAATATGTCGGATGTGAAAAATTTGGTTATTATTGGTTCCGGTCCTGCAGGCCATACTGCGGCGATTTACGCGGCCAGGGCGAACCTTTTTCCCTTCATGTTTGAAGGATATATGATGGGTGGTTCCGCGGGCGGTCAGTTGACCACGACGACCGATGTCGAAAACTATCCGGGCTTTCCAGAAGGGGTCAGTGGCCCTGAATTGATGCAGCTGTTTCGCAAACAAGCCGATCGCTTTGGCACAGAAATGGTCGGGCAGGATGTCAGTGAAGTCGATTTCAGTCAACGCCCTTTCCGTATCAAATCCGATGATACGGAAGTGTTGGCGCATTCGGTGATCATTGCCACAGGCGCCACAGCCAGCAGGATGGGAGTTCCCAACGAGGAAAAAATGTGGAATAACGGCATGTCTGCCTGTGCAGTTTGTGACGGCGCATTGCCGATGTTTCGCAATCAACCCTTGATGGTCATTGGTGGCGGTGACACAGCAGTTGAAGAAGCGACCTATCTGGCAAAATTTGGATCGAAGGTTTATCTGGTGCATCGCAGGGATGAATTACGCGCTTCTAAAATAATGCAGGAACGGGCGATCAAGGACCCGAAGCTGGAAATCCTTTGGAGCACTGTTTTTGAGGATGCGCTGGGTCAGGATTACGTGACCGGCGCCCGAGTCAAAAATGTTAAAACAGATGAAGCTCGAGACTTGGAAGTTGCGGGTATTTTCTACGCCATCGGCCATGTTCCGAATACCAGCGTCTTTAAGGGGCAAATAGAGTTGGATGAAAAAGGGTATATTAATGTGAAACCCGGAACTCAGCAAACCAGTGTGGAAGGTATCTTTGCCGCCGGAGATGTTCACGACCAAAAGTACCGTCAGGCAATCACCGCCGCCGGAACCGGTTGTGCCGCCGCTCTGGAAGCCGAACGCTGGCTTGCCGAAAAAGGCCTCGGTTAAAACATTAGGAAAATTTATTTAACTCATTGAAAAATAACAAGTAATAAATTAATTTTTCCGCTTTGAGCCCCCCTCCTTTTTCTCAGCAGATGTTCTCTTATATTTCCTCGCCTTGACATTGCCCGTTTCGGGTCTTATTTCCACCCTGATTCAAATTTACAAATTTCTAATAAGATTTAATCATGCGATTTGACCGAATGACCATAAAGCTTCAGGAAGCTCTTACAGCTTCGCAGTCCCTGGCTGAGAAAGAAAACCAGCAGGCCATTGAGTGCGAGCACCTTCTCCTGTGTCTTTTGCAGGATGTGGAAGGCATCGGCACTGCTTTGGTTAAAAAAGTGGGTGTGGAACCGGGTCGGCTGGTGAAAGAACTGGAGGCGGGACGAAACGCGTTTCCACGGGTCACGGGTTCATCGAGTCAGGTCTATGTTTCTCCTGCATTGAAGCAAGTGATCGAAAAAGGATTTGAAGAAGCCCGTCAAATGAAGGATGAATTTTTAAGTGCCGAGCATGTATTTCTCGCTGTCGCTCAAGATTCGAAGTCGAGCGCCGGAAAGATTTTTAAGTCTCTGGGTTTGTCCCGCGATGCGTTATTGCAAGCGCTGATAACCATTCGTGGAAGCCAGAGGGTCACGGATCAAAACCCGGAATCGAAATATCAGGTGCTCGACCGCTTCTGTATTGATCTGACGGAGAGGGCTCGGAGCGAAAAACTGGACCCGGTCATCGGGCGTGACGCCGAGATCCGCAGAGTGATACAGGTGCTTTCCCGCCGGACCAAGAACAATCCGGTTTTGATCGGCGAACCGGGAGTGGGTAAAACAGCCATAGTGGAGGGGCTCGCCCAGCGCATTCACCGCCGCGACGTTCCTGAAGGACTGAAGGATAAACGCATCCTCATGCTGGACCTTGGACAACTTGTCGCGGGAACCAAATTTCGCGGAGAATTCGAGGATCGTCTCAAGGCTGTTCTCAAAGAAATTAACAGCAGTGATGGAGAAATTATTCTCTTTATTGACGAGATGCACACATTGGTAGGAGCCGGGTCCGCCGAGGGGTCGATGGATGCGTCCAATATGCTCAAACCGGCTCTGGCCAGGGGCGAACTGCATTGCGTTGGCGCCACCACTCTCAGTGAATATAAGAAACATATTGAAAAGGACGCGGCCCTGGAACGCCGGTTCCAACCTGTTATGGTGGGCGAACCGACGGTAGAAGACACCATTTCGATCCTGCGCGGGTTGAAAGGCAAATATGAAGTCCATCACGGGGTGCGCATCCAGGATGCGGCGATTCTGGCGGCGGTCCGTCTTTCGCATCGTTATATTGCGGATCGATTTTTACCTGATAAAGCGATCGACCTGATTGATGAAGCGGCATCCAGTCTGCGCATGCAGATTGATTCCATGCCAGCGGAAATTGACACTTACCAGAGAAAGATCACCCAGCTGGAAATCGAGCGGGAAGCCCTCAAGAAGGAAAGTGATTCGGAATCCAATCGGAGGCTGAAACAGATCGGGGAAGAAATTGATACATTGAAGAAATCCTGCACCGTTATGCAGGATCAGTGGAAGCAGGAAAAAAAAATCATCGAAGAAAAAAGAGGCTTGCAGGAAAAGATTCAACAGACCCGGCAGGAGGCCGAAAACGCCGAGAGGGAAGGCCGGTTAGAAAGTGCGGCGGAATTGAAATACGGCAGTTTACCGCGGCTGCAAGGTGAAGCGGATGATCTGGAAAAGCGGTTAAAAGACGCCCAGGGCGAAGGAAAAATGCTCAATGAAGAGGTCGGGGAAGAAGAAATTTGCGCCATCATTGGCCGTTGGACCGGAATCCCGGTTGAACGCATGCTGCAATCGGAAAAACATCGTCTACTTCACATGGAGAGTGCTCTCAGAAAAACAGTCGTCGGGCAGGAGGATGCGGTGCGCCTGGTATCCAACGCCATCCGCAGGGCCCGCGCGGGACTTCAGGAACCCAATCGGCCCATCGGTACGTTTCTGTTTCTGGGACCCACGGGAGTGGGCAAAACCCAATTGGCCCGGTCTCTGGCTGAATTTCTGTTTGACGACGAACAGGCGATGGTGCGCATCGACATGTCCGAATACATGGAAAAACATTCCGTGGCGCGGTTGATAGGTGCGCCTCCCGGTTATGTGGGCTATGAAGAAGGCGGCTATTTGACCGAACATGTTCGCCGCAAACCGTATAGCGTGGTTTTGTTCGATGAAGTTGAGAAAGCTCATCCGGACGTATTCAATTTGTTTTTGCAAATTCTTGACGAAGGGCGGTTGACCGATGGCCACGGAAAGACGGTCAGTTTCAAAAATACTGTCATTCTCATGACATCCAACATCGGCGGGAAATTGATTCAGGATGCCGGGTTGGAAGCGGTGGAATTGGAGAGTAAGGAAGGGAGTGACAATAAAGAAGTGTGGGAAGCTCAGTATGAAAAAGTTCAGGAAGCGGTTCGGCTGGAGTTACGAAACCACTTTCGCCCTGAATTCCTGAACCGAATCGACGACATCGTTCTGTTCCGCAACCTGAGCCGCGAGCAAATCAAAGAGATCGTCGAAGTCCAGTTGACTGACCTCAGGAAACGTTTAGCGGAGAAGCGGATGACTCTGCATCTGTCCGACGCCGTCAAGGGTGTCCTTGCTGAAAAAGGTTACGATCCCGTGTTCGGGGCGCGACCTTTGAAGCGGGCGGTGCAGAAATATCTCCAGGACCCGATTTCGATGAAAATATTGGAAGAAGAATTTGTTGATGGCGATGACATCAGCGCAGAAACCAACGGCACGTCCGATAAGTTTATCTTCAAAAAATCATCCTCGAATAGGAATAATGAAGAAGCTCATCATGAATGAGTCTTTTATTCCGGGTTATTAGGGCGCGAAACCCTTCAGGGTTTTAGTGTTCCAACCAGCGGGAGGGGTGCTCCCCCCTCCTGCTTTCCTTACTAGCTACTCTTCTAATAAAATATCTTCTCCCGTAGGTTCAGTTTAAGGCCTGAGTTGAAGCTGAGGCACTTCAGCACCTTGCAGTCCTGTGGTTTGTTGGATGAGTTGAATCACACTCACATCCATCATCTCCATCAATGGTCCGGGATACAATCCAATACCCAATACGAGGAGTGCCAATGGAATGAGCGTTGCCAATTCCCGATTTGATAAATCCGGGAGCACTTTGGCGAATTCTGTCGATGATTCTCCCAACGCCACCCTTTGGAGCATCCACAACATATATGAGGCAGCTAAAAGAATACCGCCCATCGAGATAAGAACCATGGCAAAGCTGACATAGGAAGTTCCAACTAAGACTAAAAATTCTCCAATGAAATTACAGGTGCCTGGTAGCCCAAAGGCGGCGACTGAAAACAAAAAGAACAATGCGACAAATCTTGGCATGCGTTTATGCAATCCGCCGTAGTCAGAAATCTCTCGACTGTGTGTGCGGTCGTACAATACTCCAATACAAATAAATAAGGCCGCAGTCGTGATCCCGTGATTAAACATTTGCAAGACGGCCCCCTGAATACCTTGACTATTGAACACAAAAATTCCCAGAGTAACAAAACCCATGTGGGAAACTGAAGAATAGGCCACGAGCTTTTTAAGATCTGACTGCGCCAAGGCCAGATACCCGCCATAGATAATGCCTATGACCGATAACCACAAAATATATGGGGCAAAATTCGCCGAAGCCTCTGGAAACATCGGCAAACAAAAACGCAAAAATCCATAACCTCCCATTTTCAACAGCACTCCAGCCAAAATCACACTGCCAGCCGTAGGGGCTTCGGAGTGCGCGTCGGGGAGCCACGTATGAAAGGGAACCATGGGCATTTTTATGGCAAAAGCCAGAAAGAACGCCAGGAAAAACCAGAATTGCTGGTTGGAAGAATAATTTTGTTCCTTAAATTCGTCAGGCAGGCCTCTTCTGGATGCTCAAGGCACAGCTCATTTTCTTTGATGGTTTGTTCAAT